>CAYSJV010000077.1:0-7616 GCA_964431435.1 uncultured Candidatus Poseidoniales archaeon | reverse complement strand
ATTGATCCAAATACTGGAAAACCTTTGATGAATAGAACTGTTATGATTGCTAACACATCAAATATGCCTGTTGCAGCAAGAGAAGCATCTGTATATACAGGAGTGACAATTGCAGAATATTTCAGAGATATGGGATATGATGTTGCCTTGATGGCAGATTCCACAAGTAGATGGGCTGAAGCAATGAGGGAAATTTCATCACGTCTAGAAGAAATGCCTGGTGAAGAAGGTTATCCAGCATATTTGTCAAGCAGGTTAGCAGAATTCTATGAAAGAGCCGGAAGGGTAGAAACTCTGGAAGGGGAAGATGGGTCTGTAACTGTAATAGGTGCTGTATCACCACCTGGTGGAGATGTTTCTGAACCAGTTAGCCAAGGTACATTACGTATTGTAAAAGTATTTTGGGGGTTAGATGCCGGTCTTGCCAGACAAAGGCACTTTCCAGCAATTAACTGGCTTAATTCATACAGTTTGTATCCACAATCACTAGATCAATGGTTTAGAGATAATATTGCACAAGATTTCCCTGAAATAAGGACTGAAATTTCAGCACTATTGAAAGTAGAAGCTGAATTGCAAGAAATTGTACAGCTTGTGGGTTCAGATGCACTTCCTATCGACCAACAACTAACATTGGAAGTTGCTCGTATGATTCGAGAATATTTCCTTCAACAGAATGCATACCATGATGTTGATGCTTATTCGGGAATAAAAATACAATATGAAATGGCTAAATCCATTCTCACATTCCAAGATTCAGCAAAGAAAGCAATTGCTGGTGGTGCTCAACTTGGAGATGTTGTCAACGTACCCGCTCGTACAAACCTTATGAGAGGGCGTTTTGAAGAGGGATACGTGGATAATATTGGTGGACTAACTGCAGAAATGGAGAAAGAAATTGTTGCCACTATGGAGGACAACTAGGAGGGATTATTATGACAGAAAAAGAATATCGAACAATTACAGATGTAAAGGGACCACTTGTGTTCCTGAATAAAACAGAACCAGTGGCGTTTGGAGAAATCGTTCAATTAAAAATGGGCGATGGGACTATGAAAAATGGGCAAGTGCTTGATACCAGTGATGACATGGTTGTTGTACAAGTTTTCGAAGGTACTGCAAAAGTTGATTTACAAACTGGAATTAAGTTTATGGGAGATGTGTTTAAACTTCCAGTTAGTAATGATTTAATTGGTAGGATTCTAGATGGTGCAGGAAGGCCAAGAGACGGTGGTCCTGAGATTGTTGCAGATGAAAAGGCTGATATTATTGGTGCTGCAATTAATCCATACAGTAGAAAAAGTCCTCATGATTTCATTCAAACTGGAATAAGTGCAATCGATTGCTGTACTACATTAGTTCGAGGACAAAAATTACCAATCTTCAGTGCTAGTGGTTTGCCACACAATGATATCGCCCTACAAATTGCACGTCAAGCCAAATTAGTCGGTAGTGATGAGCAATTTATTGTGGTATTCTGTGCAATGGGTATTACTGCAGAAGAATATAATTTCTTTAGAAGTGATTTAGAAAGAACCGGTGCATTGGAAAATGCTGTATTATTTGTTAATCTTGCTGATGACCCTGCTGTTGAAAGGTTGATCACACCAAGGCTTGCACTTACTGCTGCAGAATATCTTGCTTTCGAACAGGATTACCACGTATTGGTTATTTACACTGACATGACAAATTATTGTGATGCATTGAGGCAAATCGGTGCTGCTCGTGAAGAAGTTCCTGGTAGGAGAGGTTACCCAGGATATATGTACACAGATCTGGCAATGCTGTATGAACGTGCGGGATTAGTTAAAGGCAAAAAAGGGAGTATTACTCAATTCCCAATTCTAACTATGCCTGGAGATGATATCACACATCCAATACCTGATCTTTCGGGATATATTACAGAAGGGCAAATTGTGATTAGTCGTGAATTACATCAAGCTGGAATTTATCCTCCGATTAATGTATTACCTTCTCTTTCAAGATTGATGGGTGGTTGTATAGGTGAAGAAACAACTCGAGAAGATCACAAATCTGTTTCAGACCAAATGTATGCAGGTTATGCACAAGGTCGTGAATTACGTGGTTTAGTTGCAATTGTTGGAGAAGATGCATTAAATGAGCGTGATAAGCAGTTGCTTGACTTTTCAGGAGTGTTTGAGAATGAATTCCTAAGGCAAGGCCGTGATGAAAATCGAAGTATTGGGGAAACACTAGACCTTTGTTGGGATTTAATGCAAAAAATTTCAACAAAATACCTTGTGAGATTAGACCAAAAGTGGATTGACAAATATCATCCCACAGATAAGAAATAATTTGGCCAAATAAAATTAATAAAAAGAGGTGAAAAATATGGCTCTAGATATCAAGCCCACCCGTAGTGAACTAATCAACTTGAAAAGAAGAATTAAACAAACCAAGAATGGTTATAATCTTCTAAAAATGAAAAGAGATGGATTATTTCATGAGTTTAGAACACTTCTATCGGATATGGTTTCTGCAAAGAAGGATTTAGTCGAAACATACCGAATTGCTAGAAGAGGTATCTCTCTTGCATCTGCAATAGAGGGGGGCTTAGCCCTACAGAGTGCTGCAATTGCTAATCCTGTCCATCCTGAAGTAGAAGTAACTAGAAGAAATATCATGGGAGTTGTAGTTCCTCAAGTAACTGGGGCAAATCTCTCATTATCATTAGAACAACGTGGAACTGGATTGATTGGTGGTTCTTCTTACATCGATGAAGCCGCTGAAGGTTATGGTACTCTAATTGAAAAAATTGTCAAAGCTGCTGAGATGGAATCTACTTTGAAAAGATTGTTGATTGAAATAGAATCCACGAAGCGTAGAGTAAATGCATTGGAATTCAAAGTAATTCCTGAGATGGAAGAATCTAGAGACTTCATTCAATTAAGGCTTGAAGAAATGGAAAGAGAAGAGACTTTTAGACTAAAACGATTCAAAAACAAATAATATTTGTAGATTTTATAATCTGCAGTACTTCTAACTCCAATGGTTTGATGAGGTTAATACTTGTCCGAAAAGCAAAACTCCTAGTCCAAAGGAACATGAGGGAAAAATATGGCTAACAAAAAAGAAACGCCTGAAATGAAAAATGGACCCCTATTAATAAAAAAAAACCGATGGACTCAGCGTCAATTATTACAAAATATACTCTCCAGATATTTTGACATAATAGATGATTCAGGAGGAATATGGCCATCTTGGATTGTTAAATTAAATGAATTAGAAGATCCGCACGTAGCATTAGAAAATTTGAATGTGCATTTAGATAAATTAGATTGGATGGCTAAATTAAACCTTGATGAACCATATAATGTTAGAATTTATCCAAAGCCAACTGGAATTTTCAACCTAAGTGACAAATACCGCACAATCATGTGGATGGTAGCAACATTTTCTGCATGGGCAATGGGTACCTATTGGATTTACAATTTCAATAGTTATGATTCATATATTGAAAAAGAGTTGTTAATTAATTCATTCACAATGTATGCATTACCTCTGATTGCAGGTTTATGGATTGCGAGTCAATTTCAGACAAAAATTTCTAAAGATTTGGGTATGAGAGTAGGTGGAATTCTTCCAATCTTGTTGCCATTACCTTTACCTGCCTGGCCTTTTGGTATTGCTGCAATTCCAAGTCACCCTAGAATGGAATCTATACCTTGGCCAGATCGGAAAAGATTAGGATTAATTTGCATAATTGCACCTCTAATGATGATTATCATAGGTTTTGTTTACCTAATGATAGGATTGGCATTGACTCAAAATAATGCACCTCCAATTTCTTCAATTCCTACAAAAATAAATTTGCCATTCTTTGCTGAGATATTGTCTTTATTATTCTTTGAGGAGGGTCAAATAGAGTTACTAACCAATTGGGTACATCCATTGTGTCTAGCAGGTATGTTTTTACTTACTACTGGTTGGATATGTATGCTACCATTCCCAACATTACCTGGGGGTAGAGCTTTAGTAGCTATAATGGGTTCAAAATCAGCAAAAAGTTCTACAACACAGATTTGGCTATTCTGTGCGTTATTTGTGATTGGGATGTTTTATTCTATTTTCGAAGGTAGTTCATTTTGGACTTTTGTAGTGATTGCTGGAATCATGTTAGTTTTCTTCCACGGATCAGATGAAAGAATACCTATGTTATTAGACGATATAAAGCCACTAAAGGATGAAACTAAATCAAAATTAGGTGTGATACTCGTACTATCCTTGCTAGTAGCACTTCCAGCAGAGTATCCCCTAGAACAAGTCGAAACTTGGGATTCAGAATTAATTACAGAGTGGAATGACAATTATGAACTAGATTTAGAATCTAAATTCGAAATTAGTTTATCTGTATATAATCCGAGTCTAAAAAACCTAGAATGGAGTATGAATATATGGCCTGAAGAGAGTCAAATTACTAATTGGAATTTATCAATTGAATGTCCATCTAATCAATCTAATGAAAATAAATTTGAATGTAATTCAGTATCAATCAGTCCATATTCAAGAGAAACTGTTTATTTGAATGGGTTCTTACCAGATATCCATAATTTGTCATCAGCAACAGAGATATACGTTGGTTTTGAGCAAATGGGGAATTTTGAGATTAGTAAAATTGTATTAAATCCAAAAGCACCTATTCTTCCAACTACTCCGCTTTGGAATTGGAATGGTGATTATTCATCTCCATTACCTACTTTATGCGTAAATCTGAGTGTTGAAAAGGGAGTTGGTGGTACTCTATCAACTGATGATTTATGGTCAATCACAAAACCACCATCAGGTATTCTCGATGAAAATATCGTAAGTAGATCTACACAAGAAGTTTGTTTACTAGGTAAAGATGGAATAATGCAAGTATATTCTATGCAAGAGAAATCTAGTATCCCTCTCGAATTTAACTCTGAAAATTTAAACACAACCTGGGAATTATTGATTCCAGAAAATTTAACAAAAATAACATCAGGAAAAAATACGTGGTATTTGCATTCTAACGGTACCAATTCAACCCATCTAGAGATTATTGAAATATTCTCTGAAGAGTACAACATGCAACATTCTATAGCATACAATCCAGTTTGCAATTATGAAATATGGGCTACATATCCTGAGCTTGTAAATCAAACATATATTCTAGATTTCAGAGAAAGGACATCAATACTGATTCCATCCATAACAAATGAAACAATTGAACTAAATTACCCAGATAAAGGAACAATAATGTTATGTGAAAATAATAATCCAAGGCCAACAATGACTTGGGAAATTATTTCTGGTCCCAATTTAATCCTAGAAACGGATCAAGAACATATTGATTGGATTGGATTGCCTCTTGCTGTGATTGGAAATTGTGCGGGATGTAATAACCTGAGTGAAGGTGAAGTAAATATTACATTATCAAATTATGGAAATACGAGTTTAGAAATAAAAAAGGAATTACATGGTCCAGACTCCGTATTTGAAACATTTGAGGGTTCAAAAATAGAAATTGGCCCAGGTAATACTACGCAAATATCACTAAAATGGAATTTAGAAGATGGTGATGCTTATCTGATATCGTGGATGGAGGTTGATAGTGCGGGAGAACTATACCTACATCTTTCAATGATATCCCAATGAAGTGAAATTATGAAAATTGCAGTATTAGGCGTGGGTGCAATAGGCAGTTTGTTGTCAGGAAGGTTAGCACTTTGTCCCGAAATAGAACTTTGTATTATTGCTAGAGGTGAGCAAGCAATTCATTTGAAAGAAAACGGATTATTACTAGAGTCTCCTTTCCCTGAGGAATGTGAATGGCATGTGACGCCAGATAGTTGGAATGTATATTCTACAATAGACGAGATTCCGTTAGATTGGGTTAAGAGTGCGGATTGCGTAATAGTGTGTGGAAAGTCAGGAAACACCGAAGAATTAGGGGTTTTTGCAGATAAATTTCTTGCCCCAGAGGGATTATGTATCAGTGTACAAAATGGAATTGGTAATGAAGAATTACTTGCAGATGTATTAGGAGAGGAGCGGGTTCTAGGTGCATCTACTACACATGGCTCAACAAAAATTTCTGCAGGACATACAAGATGGGCTGGAAGGGGTGAAATTATGTTGGGTATCATGCCTGAATCAAAGATCAGTAAAGATGATGAAAGAATTGATGAACTGCTTGAATGTTTATTCGAAGCAGATTTGTCCCCCAAATTTGTAGAAAATATTGTATCTGAATTGTGGGTTAAATTAATTCTAAATGTTGCAATAAACCCTCTTGCGGCAATATGTGGAATAACTAATGGGAAAATAAAAACAATTCCCGAAATGTTTCACGCTTCTTGTGCTGCAATGTATGAAGCTGCAACAGTAGCAAGAGCAAACGGCATAGATATCCCTGATGATGAGCAATTATTTACAACACTTAGCAATTTAATTGATTCAACATCAAATAACGAATGTAGTATGCTACAGGATATAAAATCGGGCAAAAAAACTGAAATTAGATCCCTATGTGGAGAAATTGAAAAATATGGAGAAATAAATGGAATCCCAACTCCAATAAATTCCAATTTAATTGCACTCATTATTGGAATTGAATCAACAATGAATAATGATTAGTCTACTAAATCCAAATTATGGTGCAGACCTACGTTATTTCTTCTTTTTAATGCCGCATCACAAATTAATGTCCCAATCTGTACCATATTTCTTAATTCAACTAACTCTCTAGAAGGAACACATCTTTCCCAAATAATTTGAATTTCATCCGAAAGTAATTCCAATCTCCTCATTGCCCTCTTCAAACGTGAGTTTTTTCTTACTAAACCTACGTCGTCACTCATCGTTGCCTTTAGTGAATTTAAATCATGAACTAGGGTCGAATGTTCAACTAGTTTTTCCAAACCATCTGCTCTCCACTTAGGCAAATCATCTGAAGAAAAATTATGCTTCTCAATTTTATTAATAATATTGTTTGATGCACGATGTGCGTATACTAGTGCTTCAAGTAAACTGTTTGAAGCAAGTCTATTTGCTCCATGCATACCGGTACAAGCTGTTTCCCCTATTGCGTACAACCTTTCAATCGCATCTCCTCCCTTACTAATTACTATACCTTCATGATCAACAAACAACCCACCAACTAAATAATGAGCTGCTGGTGCCACTGGGATTGGATCTTTTCCCAAAGTTAAGCCATACCTATACAGACGTGCATGTATATTAGGAAACCTAGAACCTAAATCATTAGAATCATGGAGATGTTCTGTAACCAGTAATACGTGTGATTCGCCGCTAACTTTCATTTCATAATCAATCGCCCTAGCAATAATATCTCTTGTATCCAATGACCCTTTTGGCGTATATTTTTGAATAAATGATTTATCCTCTGGTCTATCTTTGCATCCATCTGCGTGCCACGTTCTATAGTCCTTTTTCGACATTAAAACTGCACCATGTCCGCGTAGCGCTTCAGTGATTAGGAATGGGCGTTCTGAATCCAATGCAAGTGCTGTTGGATGAAATTGTACAAATTCCAAATCCCTAGTTTTTGCACCTGCCCTATTTGCCATGGCAATACCATCCGCTGTTGCAACTTCAGGATTGGTTGTTTG
>CAYSJV010000076.1:0-7885 GCA_964431435.1 uncultured Candidatus Poseidoniales archaeon | reverse complement strand
GTTTGACGAAGAAAGGTGAAATCGTTGCCGGGATACTTGCTCCACATCCACCACATGTGATATATGCAGAGAACCCTGAACAAAATGAACCTGTTTCAGAAGGTGGTTGGGAAACACTGAGATGGGGCTACAACCGCCTAGCAAGGAAACTGGAAGATTTAGAGTATGACGCGATTGTAATATTATCTCCCCATTGGCAAACATATGTGGGTGTGCATTTTCTAGGTTGTCAAAGTTTCAAATCACTTTCAGTTGATCCCATTTTCCCAAATCTATTCAGATTCAATTATGATCTAACAGTTGATATTGAATTATCTGAAATGATGCACGAATCTGCAAAAGAAGAAGGGTTAGTGACAAAGATGATGCGTAACCAAGATTTCAGAGTAGATTATGGCACAATTGTATCATGTCATATGATTAATCCAAAATGGAACAAGCCACTAGTAACAATATCTAGTATGAGAAGTCGACACTACTATTCTGTAGAAGTAATGAATGAACAAATGGAAGCACTTGGGCGTGCATGTCAAAAAGCAATAGAGAAATCAGGAAAAAAAGTAGTGCTAGTGTCAAGTAATAGTTTATCACATAGACATTTCACTACAGAGTCAAAAGTCCCTGAAGATATGAGCAAGGAGCATATATACAACCACAGTCAATATTTGTGGGATATGAAGATGATAGATATTATGAGACAAGGTGACTCTCGTCAACTTATTGATTTGATGCCTGAATTCACAGAGCAAACTATGGCTGAAACTGAAGCAGGAGGTTTGACTTGGATGATGGCTGCAATGGGTTTCCCTGAATACCCTGCGGAGATTTATGGGTACCAAAGTGTGATTGGCACAGGAAATGTGATTGCAGCTTGGGATCCAAACCCCAAAACAAGAGAGGTGGTACTATGAGCGAAGAAGATCCTGTAGTAATAGGACTTTATGTGCCACCTCACCCGCATCCATTACTTTGCCCTGAAAAAAATGAAGGTTGGCAAAAAATAAGAGATTCGTATGAAGAAGCTAGAATGAAAATTGAAGAGATAGATGCAGATATAATAATAGTATATTCTACATTATGGGCAAGTATTGTTGGACACCAAATTCAAGCACAACCAGAACCTGAGTGGACACATGTTGACGATGATTTTCATTTTCTAGGCTCAATGCCATATAAATTCAAAACAGATACTGAGTTTTCACACGCATACAAAGGTGCATGCGAAAAAAGAGGGCTGACGGCTAGGACTGTTGCATACCGTGGTTTCCCAATAGATACTGGAACAATTGTTGCACTAAAACTACTTAACCCTGGCAATCGACTTCCATCTTGTATTGTTTCAAGTAATATGTATGCAAATAGATCTGAAACAATAGTACTTGGAAAAGCCGCAAGAGACACTCTGATTGCACAAGGAAAGAAAGCAGTAGTGGTAGTAGTTGCATCTCTATCAAATCGAATGTTTACAACACATATTGAACCTCAAGATGACAGAATACATTCTGGAAAAGATGAAGAATGGAACAAGAAAATGTTAGACTTCTTCTCAAATGGTAGATTAGAAGATTTATCACAACTTTCAAGGCAAATACAATCTCAAATTCGAGTACAGAAGGTTGTAGCATACAAACCAATATGGTGGATGGCTTCTGTAATGGGTCAACATAATAATTACGACGGGGTTGTCCACGGATATGCGCCCATACATGGCTCAGGAGCGGCAGTAATTTCATTAGTTCCTACTGAAGGTAGTATCGGTGACAAAGAATTTGACGAAGATGATATTGAAATATATCAGGGTGACAGGCATGTACTAGAATCCAACTCTGACGAAGAAATTAGTGAAAGCGTATTCAATAACACAAATATAGTTTCAACTGAAAAAGCACCAAAACCTGTCGGCGCCTACCCACATGCAAGAAAAGTGGGTGATCTACTCTATTTGTCTGGAGTGGGGCCTCGACAACCAGAAACAAATGACATTCCTGGTGGTGCAATTAAGGACAATAATGGAAATGAAAACGATTATGATATTAAAGCACAGACAAAAGCATGTATTGAGAATGTAAAAACAATTTTAGAAGCTGCAGGCTCAACCCTTGAAAATGTACAAGATGTCACAGTATTCTTGATAAACATGGATAGAGATTTTATCGGTTTCAATGAAGTATATGGTGAATATTTCTCAGAGATAGGAGCCACTAGAACTACCATTGCAATTACTGCATTGCCAACACCTATTGCTGTTGAAATGAAAGTTGTTGCAAAAAGCATATGATAATCAAAAGACAACATTACATAAGATATCAGACGTACTCTCTAAAAAGGATTAGAAGTCGAGGGAGTCATGGGCGTTGGACCTAAGAGTGTAATTGACTTTGTTTACAAACCAATTGAGTATGTCAGTGACACTTTAGAAAGAAAACTTGGTATGGCATCAGTTGTAATCATTTCCCTCTCTGCAATGTTAGGTTCAGGACTATTCGTATTACCTGCTTTAGCAATGCTAGATTTAGGTGGAGGTACTGTACCTTTGGGTGGAATTTGGTTAGCCTACTTACTGGCAGCAATAATTGTAATTCCTGGAGCTGTTTCTAAAGGAGAGTTGGCCACTGCAATGCCCACATCTGGTGGTTCCTATGTCTATATACAACGTACATTTGGCCCCCTTATTGGTACTGTTTCAGGACTAGGTCTCTGGGCAAACTTTATGCTAAAATCAGCATTTGCACTCATTGGATTTAAAGCCTATCTTTGGGTACTAGAAAGCCTCCTCAACATTACGATTAATATCGAAATTGCCGCACTACTACTACTACTCATAATTGTAATAATAAATATATTAGGGCTAAAGAAAATCAAAAAGGTCCAAACTCCAATTGTAGTAATTTCTGTTTCATACCTATTATTACTATGCTTGTGGGCAATCCTGACCATGGATTTGAATTGGAGTGTACCATTCTCTCGTGCTGCATTCGGTTCCGGATGGGAGTCTGTGGCTCAAACTGCTGCTTTAGTTTTCGTGGCTTATGCTGGTGTGACAAAAATTGCAGCAGTGGGTGGGGAAATAAAAGAACCTAGTAGAAACATTCCCTATGGTATTCTCATATCACTATTAATCAGTTCTTTACTTTATGTTGGAATAACAATGGTTATGGTTGCCACAATAGAACCTTCAGGATACATGGTGGAGGGAGGTTTAGCAACAGAAGATTTGCAAGCAAGGGAGGATCCAATCTATGTCTTTGCCAATGCAGTTGGAGGTAACACAGTAGGCATTATTGCTGCAGTTCTAGCGGTCACGACCATGACTTCGATGGCCCTTGCAGGTATAATGGCAGCATCCAGATTTCCATTTGCAATGTCAAGAGACAACTTGCTTCCAGAATCTCTTGAGAACGTCCATCCAAAGTATCAAACTCCACATCTTGCAATAATAGGAACTGGGATAGCGATGGCAGCAGCAATAACACTAATGCCTGTAGCAGATATTGCAAAATTAGCATCTGGCTTTAAAATAATGATTTTTATTGTAATTAACTGCTGTGTAATTGTTCTAAGAAGAGCATCTAAAACTCATTCGTGGTACAAACCTGAATGGAAATCCCCCCTATACCCTTGGATTCAACTTTTTGGAATAATTGGTGGCTTTGTACTAGTATATCTAATGGGGATAAAGGCCATCATAGGTGCATTAGCTTGTTGCGTATTTGGAATAATAACCTACTATAGTTATGGAAAAGCAAATGTTGAACACACCTTGACACCTTGGAGGACCGTACGAACTGAATTTACTGATTCAGACCAGCATGAAAGAGAAAAAAGATGGTTAGTTTTCCATACGGCTGCAGATAAATCCCATCCGAACCATCTCACTGAAGGTGAATTTGTACATGCAATGAGTATTATTGCACCGCAATATGACAGGTTTACTGTTAGAAATATGTTCCATGAAGTGGATCTGAATGGGGATGGTATAATAGATATTCAAGAATTTATTGCATCATATGAAATACATTCAGCAAACGAAAATGAGTAAATTTGCAATATTATTGCAAGCGTGGCATTCAAGCAATAGAGGTTATTAGGCCTGTTACGAGGGAACTGATATGTCGGTAGGTGGGAAGGCAAAAAAAATAACCACAAATACTCTCCTTGACATGAAAAATAATGGTGAAAAAATCACCATGTTAACCGCATATGACTATTCTCTTGCACGCCTAGTAGATAATGCTGGAGTGGACATTATTTTGGTAGGTGATTCTGCATCAAATGTAATGGCAGGCAATGATACTACTGTTCCAATGACTCTTGAACACATGATATATCATGCAAAATGCGTAGAGAAGGCAGTCAATAGAGCATTGATGGTAGTAGATATGCCGTTTGGAACATATCAGGGAGATTCGAAAAACGCGCTAAATTCAGCAATTAGAATTATGAAAGAAGCTGGAGGACATGCTGTTAAATTAGAAGGTGGGGCTGAGATTGTTGAATCAATAGAAAGAATCCTAACAGCAGGTATACCTGTCATGGGACACCTTGGTTTAACGCCTCAATCAATTTACAAATTTGGAACTTATACTGTGAGGGCAAAAGAAGAAATGGAAGCTGACAAGTTGATTGAAGATGCGAAACTATTGGAAGAAGTGGGTTGTTTCGCGATAGTATTAGAAAAAATTCCCGCCAAACTTGCAAAGAAAGTTAGTGATGCTGTAAATATACCTACGATTGGAATCGGTGCTGGAGTTGATTGTGATGGTCAAGTTTTAGTTCTCCATGATTTGTTAGGTATTACTATGGAATTTAACCCACGTTTCCTACGTAGATACCTTAACCTTGGTGACCAAATCGATGAAGCGATCAAACAATACTGTAATGATGTTCGTTCAGGAGAATTCCCCAATCAAGATGAATCTTACTGAATTTTTTTCCAACCTTGTGGCCTAAATTCCCATTGAGAAGGACTGCCGTCGCTTCCAAGGTACCATCCGGAAGTGCCCACATTCGTTCCGGGAAGAGGGGACATGACTTTACCGAAATCATCCAAAGGTCCTATTGAATCTCGGCCCCCTATAACGTGCTCAAATACAGGCATAGTTTGAGTATGGGACCCACCTCGATCATAATCGTCTTTTTTCGATTCCTCTATTGCCCTTTCTTTTGCTTTATCTTTCCAATCTTGGCTACCCCAGTTATCAGTATCCCATGAACCCCAACCATCATCATCTGAATCATCTTCAATTGTTTTAGTAATCTCTTCAGGTCCTTTATTCTCAGTTTTAATCTGTTCAATAGGATCACCCACATCATCATTTTTAGCCCTTATTTCAGAATTCCCAACCTCTGATTCTAACTCTTCTGTATTAGTAGAAGTTTCGATAACATTAGTTGTTGTTTCAACTGTATCTTCAGTTTGATTCATAGGACCCAAATTGGATAATGCATTAGAAAGCTTATTTTCAGACTCTGGTGGTGCGGAAGGAAGTGATTGCGTATTTCCTTCCCATCCATAACCACCCAATGCTGGTTCATTGACGAACATAGGTGATTGTTGTTCATTCCAACCATAATCTGTTTGAGGTTGTATCCAAACTCCTTCTGCAGTTTGTGGTGGCTCTCCTGGAATAGAAGGGGCAACCAAACCCTGCCCAATTGATGAAGAGGGTGTGGTTTGAGGTAAAGGTGGATGTGGTAAGGGAGGGGGTATCATTGTGGCTGGTGGCGCTAATTGAGTTGGTGCTTGGGGAATAGGTAAAGGTGGAGGTGTTTGTGAAAATGCAATTGAAGGTGGCGCTTCTGATGGCGCTGGTTCATCTTCTTCGTCATAATCTTCATCATAATGTTGTTCTGTACTTCTTCTCATTATCACGAAAAGTAATGCTGCAATTATAAACATCACAATAAGTGATAGTGTGAGAATTGCGGAATTACTACTTCCAAATACTCCTCCAAATAAAGAAGATTGAACATCGAAAAATGTAGTCTCTTCCATTCCCAAGCAAGTTATCGTGATTTTATGTTGCTGTCCCGATTCTTCTATATTGAGATATAGTTTATTTTCTTCCATTGAAAAAGTACCAGCTGTAGATGTGAGGTCTCCTGTTATTGAGGATGAATCACATTCTGCGATTTTGCTTCCTGTAGAATCAATTGCATAAACTGTGACTTGTACTGAATTCCCTACCGCCAAATCGCCATCGAAGGAAATTAGTAATTGACTGGCAGAACCTTGTTGTACATCTATAATAAAATCGTGATAAATGTCTTCATAAGTTGCATTAAATATAATGAATCCCTGTAATTCACCTGGTTCATATAGATACCATCCATTCCCCTTACTATCAGGTTTAAAGCTTCCAGTATCTTCTGCGTGACTCCATTCTACATCTACTGGAAATGCATTGCCATATTGATCCACTGCTTCTACATAAACCAATGCAGTATCTCCACTTCTAACAACAATTGCTGAAGATTCTTCTCCTATGATTTGTAATGCAATTGGACTTCCATAAGTTACATCAAAAATGATTGAGGCATACTTATCACCTGCAGATGCTTGAATTTCATATTGACCAATATACTCTGTACTAAAAATAAAATTAGTAGATTCCAAATCTATTGTTTTGATATCTCCATTTACTTCCCATATAATTGGGATTCCTGTCAATTCATTCATATCGAAATCATACAACTTGGGATCTAGGTCTAATTCTTCATCAACAGTCATAGTCACTCCATTTCCTTCTATTATAATTTGAAACAATGATCCTGGTGTTACTATGAAAGTATGAAGATCTATTAGAGGAGATGTAGAATCAATACCATCATATGTTGCTTGAACCACCCAACTCCCAACTGTATTAGCATTGAATGTTACATTAGTGCCGTTCTTATCCAACCAACTTTGGCTTGCCCCGGGATCTGTTAATGACCAATCTCCATCTACAATCCATTTATTCCCCTTACTATCACTTAATTCCAGTGAGATTACTACGCTTTCATCAGATGATAAAGTTGATTTCGGGGTACTTATGTTAGCTGCAATTCCCTTTCCATGACTTACATTCAAGTCAGTATAAGCACTCACCCCACCATAGTTAACGGATATTACATGATGTCCTGTATGTTTGGGTGTCCACATCAATGTACCTAAATCCAAATCGCTATCTTCTGGTAACGTCCAATTATTCAAAGGAGGGCTTGCAGTAGCAGAATTGCCTCTAATATCTACTTCTGTCAAGGAAAATGTTATGGTATCATCTGCGGTTATATTTTCGGAGCTAGATTCCAATAACAACTGATCAACTGCACCTTGCACAACAGTTACAGAAGCAGTAGTATTGATTCCATCTACACATGCCCACACTGTCACATCACCAGTAGAATGAGGTGTGAAAGTTGCTTGTTCAAAACCATTTACAGGAGTAATTGTTCCGTTAGTCACCCCCCATAAAGGATCTGAATTTATCCCTGCACCAGAAGAATCCTCAATCGATGAATGGAAAACAACTGTTTGATGAGCTGGAAGGGCGAATGGTCCGGGTGGATCTAAAGTCAAAGTATCTGCGCCATTAACAGTTGGGCAATCTGCCCTTGCCTCTACTGATGATTCAAATTTCGAGACAACTACGCTATTATTGGGTTCAACAGAAAGTGCAAAAATAAATGACATGAGAATTATAACTAAAATTAAATTTTTGCTACGCATATTCATCATCTCAACGTACACGGATCCATTGACCATCTGGAGTTACCTCCCAATATTCAGAACCGCCATCTAAACCTTGGTACCAACCAGTTTGTCCTTGTACTGTTCCATCCATTGCAGTAAGTACTGATTTTGTTGTTTCTGGTTCTGGTTCTGGTTCTGGTTCTGGTTCTG
>CAYSJV010000075.1:0-7895 GCA_964431435.1 uncultured Candidatus Poseidoniales archaeon | reverse complement strand
ACTAGCTATAATCCTAGTATTGATGGAAAAGCAAGTGGAAAATCGGGTGCAGACATTGAACGTATCTTAGCATTCCACAAACTAGGTGAAAAAGACCCGGTTGAATATATTGAATCATGGGAAGATATAGTAGGTCAAGCAATAGCATTGGAAGAAAAACATTTGAAAAAGGCGGTTAAGTAAATGAAAACGAATTATACATCAAGTAAAACATATCGGAATTACCCCTGCGCACACAGGCAATGGAAACATGAGGGGCATTGTGCATATATACATGGATATTCCAGAGAGTTTACATTTCATTTCAAAGCAAATCAAAGAGATAAGCATGGATGGGTTGTGGGTTTTGGTGATTTGAAACCACTCAAAGAGTGGTTGGATCACATGTTCGACCACACACTTTTGATTGCAGAGGATGATCCAGAGCTATTGCTATTTGAGTCAATGCATGAAAATGGAATTTGTGATTTAAGGGTATTGCCAGACAACAGCATAGAAGGTTGTGCTAAATATATTTGGAACTATACAAATGAATTGATAAACAAAATTACTGAAGGAAGAGCGAGTTGTTTTGAAGTCGAAGTTCGTGAAAACGACAAAAATAGCGCTACATATCATGCTGATTAGTTATCAAATTCAACACGGCGCTTTCTGTTCTTCTTCCAATCATCATCTCCCGCTGCATGTTTTAGCGCATTAGTTGAATCCAATAATACCCCCAACATATTTTGGGCATCCTCATCAGTTGGTTGCCCTCGGAGAATACATCGAGTCAATGTCCTAGCAACATTTGACTTTCTTTCTTCAGGACGCGGTAATGCGTTCTCTAATTCCTCAATCTGATGACGTAATAGTTGGCGTAATTTAGGGTCCAAGCGCCGCTCTAATTCCACTGAATTCTTTGGAAATGCCGGATCAGTTGAAGCACTTAGAATATCTGTTTTGTATAACTCATACAATATGTTTGACACAGAATGCGAGATATTTAAAATTGGATAGCCTTCCCATGTAGGAATTGTAATCAAAAGGTCACAATCATGTAATTGCTTCTGATTAAGGCCAGTCCCTTCTGGACCAAAAACAAGTAATACCGACCCTTTTTTCTCATTTATCTTTTCAGAGAATTCCCAGGGCATGATGAAATGCCTACGCAATGTTTTCTCTCCTAATTCTCGTTTACCACTTGTACCAACCACGAGTGATGAACCATCAACTGCATCTTCCCATGTTTTGTGAATTACAACCTCATCCAAGATTGTTCCTGCATGCTTAGCTCTCTTACGAGATTCTTCACTGATTTCGATTTCGGGATTTAGTAATTCTAATTTATTAAATCCAAAATTTAGCATTGTTCTTGCTATTGCACCTAGATTCCCTTCATTACCAATTCCGATTAACAAGATTTTCAACTCGTAATCTCTTGATGGAAGTGGTAGTACCATCCGCCCTCCCATCTCGACCACACCAATTAGGAAACCCATTCAGGATCTATCATTTCATACAAGAAAAAGAGAAAGCCGCCTCTTTCTATATCTTTCATTATGATACTATGCTTTTTCAATCCGTGAAGATCCTTTAACATTTTCAGAATCACAACTAGTTCCTGCTCATCATCGGACCAAATATGTGGCGAACGAGCTTCGAGGTGAGCCTCGATAGCCAAAATAACACCTCACTCTGTTCGGCGTTGTGAATATCTTGTAATATAACCAGCAATCCAATTTCGCATTCTCTTATTGCATCCATCGGTATATTTTTCAACCATTACTTTGTTATTTTCAAAATCATCATTAAACACGTCAGGATATTCGGTGCAGAGTTTAATTGCTCTTAATTTCACAAATGACGGTCTTATATTCCCCATATTATCACTCACTCCTCATCTTCAGATAACTTGATTTCGATAGGTATGTCTGTATCATCATGCCTTGTTATTCTTAATTTAATTTTACGAGGTGGATTCTCAATACCATTTTTCCAAATATGTTCATTTACCCGGGGGTCAATCCAAATCGCCTCATCTTCTTCAACCTTTAAATGACGATAAACCATATTTCTAATTTCCCTGATTGCTCTTTTTGCACGCTTATTTCGAGGTACATTCCAAGCATTCCTCAATGGTACCACTAAATCACTAACAGGTTCCCGTGCCATTTTAATCCCTCACCTTTGTAATTTACTTCTTCTCCAATGATGCCTTCTTGGATGGGTAGTCATACGCCTACCTGTTTTCATCATGACCCACTGAGGAACTCTCCTATTTTGCTTAGTGACTTTATTCAATCTTATTTTCTTAGCAGTAGGTTTGTTTCTTGCCATTTTTCCACCTCATATTCTACGAATTGTTGTTTCTCTTTTCCCTTCCTGAAGTTGCTGTAAAATTGTTTTAAGAGAATTGTCATCAACAGGGACTTTTATTCTCCCACTACCATGTAAATTAACTAAATGTGACTTAATTGATTCTGCTAATTCAGGATGACCCATTTCAAGCCTTGCAACTCTTTCCCGTGCTTCTGTTGTTAAAATTGTACGAAGAGCATGGGATATCATCTCAGCCTCTCTTGCTTTTGATTGCGCTTCAAGTTCGGCTTCTGCTTGAGCATTTGCTTGCTCAGCATATTGAGACTGAATCTCCTTCATCCGTTTTTCACGTAGATTAGTTAATTCGTTCTCATCGGACATTTCTTTTCCCACCAACATATTATCACTACTAGTATTTTGCCAGGCCTTCATACAAGTCATTTGCACTATTTCGCACAGCATGAGCCGCTTCGTCGAGAATCTTTTGTCCGGTAGAAGTTAATGCCCTGCCCTTATACAAGTTCATTTTCTCACCATCGCTATCTTCTATCACCTTACTCAATACTGATTCAACATATCCTGATTCTTGTAGTTGGATGAGTATTGTACGAATGATGTGTCTTGAACCTCTCTTAGCCCTGTTTGGTCTGGCGTTTCTCTCACGTGGACCCCCAAACATTGCTGCTAACTGGTTAACACCAACTGGTCCAGACGTCCCCACTTTTCTCAAAATTGCTGCGGATCTTGTAACCCACCAATCGTCTTGGGAGGGTGGGTTTTCTCTATGAACTCCAGTTTTCACATAGGCTGCCCAATCTGGCATATTGACTACGTCTCTTTCGCTTAACAACTTGGAAAGTTCACCAATGAGTAAATCCGCTGGAACATCGTAAAACGTAGTCATGCCTAACACCGAGCGATTTGGCGACCCGCTCCCCATATAAAACAGCGACGGGGGAGGTATTCCTGAATTATGGTGAAACAATTCCTAAATTTTGTTGCTAGATGTCAGTGAAACCTTCAAACGGAGGCGATGTTTGGTCAAGTTATGCGCAAGGCCATCAAGCAAAATCCCAACATGATTAGAACAATGTTTGGACTTGCCTTTTCACTTATACTGCTACTATCTTATGCGGTATATGGGGCGACCATGAACCCTGATTATTATGTTTATAAAAATACTCAAACAGAAACAATCGCTGAATTGAATTTGCTAGATGTTACAGTACAAGATGGCCCTTCTGGTGAGGGTGAAGTCACAAGATGGATTTGGAATTTCGACATAAATCCTAGCAATTTGACATGGATAAATGCTACTTACGAAAATGGAACAAAACCTGGAGAATTAAAAATGATTAATGTAGCTGGGGAATATTGGTCTGATGAAAAACTATCTGATTCAGATGCTAAAGATTTCATATGTGCAGAAGAAATCCGTTCCAATGACGAAAGTTATTGGGTGCCATTTGATTGTGAAGTATCAACCACTCATACGCGAGAAATCATTTCGGGAGAATGTGAGATCATTGGACTATCACATCCAGACCCTGCTAGAAGAAATGGAGGTACAGTCTTCGCCCAAAGTATTTCAGATGCTGAAACAAAAGCAAGAGATGATGTCAATCACACGCACATAAGTACTCAGTGGCAAATTATGCTTGAAATTGAAGGTAACAACTCGGATGAAACACCAGAGATACAAATCAAATATGTAAATGAAGAATTTGAATCAATAGAGCAATTTGGACTAGATACTGCAACTGAAATGTTGTGGTCTTTAGCAGCACTATTTGGTTGCTTTGCAATGCTATTGGTCCCATCATTATCTGTATATCTTGCAGCCAGATATAAGGAAACTCAGAGGGAAAAAACTGTACTATCAATTCTCTCAGATGATGAAGAATGACAAAAAAATCAAACTAGATGAATATCGACGGTTTGAAATACGAATCCATTCAAGGACTTACAGTTAATATGTTGAATTCGCGCACAATTGTGAGTGCAGTACTACTGCTATTTTTGTTACAATCACTACAATATCCCCTCACAGAAGATTACAATTCAGAGAGTTCAAAGTTTTCATCCGTCAGCAAATTAAGTGGAATTGACATAATTCCCACAGAATTCAAGTTTACATATTCAGACTCCCAATACACTGCTGATTATGGATTGCTTTCAAGCGCTGACCTTAATTCAGGCACTTCATCAGTCACTAGGCCAAATTGGATGTGGATTGTAGATGGAATGTTAGGCATCTCACAAACAATTACGCTTACTGTGGCCAACAATGGACAGACTGCATCAGGTGCTTTCGATGTCGAAATAATTGTAAAACATGACGAATATAATGATTTTTATCTTTACACAGGAGTTCATCCTGTTGGGAATATCGCAGGCGGTAATTCTGCCGAAATTCAGTTCAATTGGGTTCCAGATTATGCAGGAAACCACACAATCATTGCAACTTCGATGCATGCTCAGGATGATAATCCAAACAATGACTTGTATTCTAGACACTATACTATTGGATATATGTATCAAAATGCAAATGCACTCGCTGGATGGACATTGCCTGCAAATAACCACTGGTACCACGACATGGATTCAGGAATAAGCCCCACTGATTTTACATCAACAAGAAATTCATTCCATTTCGGAACTGATGGTGTTGCAAGTTCGAGTCAATATGGTAATGGTTGGAATGATGATCTCATTAGCCCCACTTATGATATGTCTGACCGACACCCAAGTCCCAACTCAGCATATGGAATTGGATTTCTGTTTACTGGTGCAGTAGATGCAGGAGACCCCATGAGCATAGATGTGTGGGATGGAACAAATTGGATAACAGTCGTATCTGTAACTGGTATTGTAGACAGAGATGCAAATAGTTGGCAAATACTACTCGGAAATGATAATATTGCAGCAACACAAGTACCTTGGCAACCTATTCCCGCATCATCACTAAACGCTGCCACAAAATTTAGATTTAACTTCCAATCAGATGGTGTAACAACTGATACAGGATATTGGGTAGATGACATTGTAATGTTTTACGATCAAGTAGTTAGGCCTGAAGAATTTGCAGTCAGCATTGGAGCAAATGGAGGCGGTAGTGCAAGAAGTGGTGAGTGGAGTGACCAACTTGTCACACTGAATAATGATGGAGAATTAACTGACTACATCATACCTGAAATAAAAAACCTACCTGCTGATTGGGAATGGAGACTAAAACAAGAATCAGGCACAAATATCGATTTACAAAATGGAATGGAAATAGCGCGGAAAAGTTCTAAGAATATTCGTGTCCAACTCAAACCAGGTCCAAATGCGACAGTTTCCACTCATAATTACACACTAGACATCAGTAGTTCTTCAAACCCATTAAAAATAGATTCAAAAGTAATTCCAATGAATGTTCTACCAAGTTTTGAGCCTGAACTAATTACTCCTACTTTACCTCCTTCGTGCCCGCCAGGAAGTTACTGTGAATTCCAAATTGGACTATTAAATGCAGGAGATGATGATGATACATTCTCTATTGAAGCGAATATTTTCTATCTTAGAAATGGTTGGACATTAGGGTTAAGTCCAGAACAAGCAACAACGATATTTGTTGAGGAGGGTCATACTGAACAGATAAAATTTGCAGTAAATGTTCCACAAGATGCGCTTCCTGGGCAATATAGTAGTATCGATTTGCTTGTTACAAGCCAAACAAATCCAGCAGCATATGATATGATGAACATCAATGCAACTGCTTCCATGGTCAGCAATGCTGAGATCGGAATTGATTATTCATCTATTGAAGTGGGGCATGTGTGGATAGTTGATCCCGGTGAGGAAATTACGATACCTATTACTATTTGGAATAATGCAACTCAACAAGATTATTTTTCCTTGAGTTTAGAAACAACTGGTGGTTTAAGTTGGGATGTTGTATTCTCAGAAACTAGTGAGTTTGTAATGTATGCTGGAACAAAATTAGATGTGCATGTGGTGCTAACTGCTCCAGTAAACGCACAAGCTGGTGATGCTGGTCCATTATTGAAAATTGATGCACATAGTTCGCTTTCAGATACGAATATAACATCAAATAATCTTGATTTAGTAAGGGTTGGATCGATAGATGATTTGGTTTTGCGAGAAACTCCTATTGGGAGTGGTACTGCCATTCCAAATGAAGCAACTGCATTTTCATTTGAAGTTGAAAACAATGGAAATGGTCCAACAACTGCAACGATTAGTGTTTCAGGTTTGAGAGGTGGGTGGGATTACTGGATAGATTCCGAGATAGAACACAATATTAGTGAAATATATTTATCTCCAAGTTATGAAGGTAATGATGTTAAGAATTTCACACTGTGGGTAGTTGCACCAGATTATGAGGATGCTGGAGAGCCTTTTTCCATGGTAGTTTCTGTATCCGGCACTGACGCAAATAATGAACTGTCTCCCGAAGATAATACAGTAGAAATTATTGGAAGCATTGCAGAGATAAGAAAGCCCATATTTTCGAAACCCATACTTGACAACATAAATTCAAGTGCGGGCAGTAGTTATGAAATAGAAATCCATGTAAAGAACATAGGAAATAGTTATGATATAGGCAATAAGGTCAAGATGGAGCTAATAGGATCTGACTCATATGGGATTATATTTGACTTGATTCGAAGTGACGATTCAAGTCGCAGAGTATCAATGTCGGAATGGTTATCATTACCGATTGGGGCTGATGAAGAAATTTCATTAATCCTTAAAATTGAAATACCGAGTACAGTATCTCTAAATTCAATTGTTGAATTAAACCTTATATTGCAAAGTGGATTTGGATTAGATGGTCAATATATCACTGTAAATCATCAGCTAACAATTGACATTAATCAATTCAGATATGTGATAGCCCAAACAAGTTTACAATCAGGAACTATTTCAGAAAATACTAAAGAAGAATTTTACATAAATACAAGCAGCAACTCCAACATAAATGAGGTTCTTACAATTCAACCTAATATCCCTGAAGGTTGGGAAATGAGTTGTTCTGATGTTGCACAAGATGGTGAGTTTGTTCAAGTTTTACCACCTGCAGTAGGTGGCGTACCAAGATCATCGTCAAACAAATGTACCATTTTGGCTAATGGACCATTTTTGAGTGGTAATGTAAGTATAAGAATAATAGATGCTGATGGGAACACGATATTAGATCACACGTCTCAAATTGCCATTGAAAACACAGAAGTAATTGGGGCAGATATATTCGGAGTCAGTTACGAAGACATTGGAACAAAAGAAATCGTTGTTTTGATAGTAACAGTATTTTTAACAGTTGTACTTATTCTGTTAATAATCACCATACGTAACAAAAGATATGAAGAATATGACGAGGAGGAAGATGCAGATGATAATCACACAAATACAACCACTACACCCATACATTACCAATCTCCACAAGTTGCACAACAAGTAGTTCAGCAACAGCCTCAACAAGTATACCAGCAAGTTCAACAACAGCCACAACACGCGTACCAGCAAGATCATCAACAGCATCATCTAGCATAGCAACAAGTTCAAGAACTGCGTCGTCATAGAACAAA
>CAYSJV010000074.1:0-8020 GCA_964431435.1 uncultured Candidatus Poseidoniales archaeon | reverse complement strand
CATTATTTTTCTTTCATCATTATCTATTGCAGAATTTACAATAGTTGTATCAACGATTTGATTTATATTATCACCCCATCCGGTTTTTCCTCCTCTTAATCCATACAATCCGATATGTTCTAAGAATACAACGGGATCATTTAATGATGCAGATTCTACTAACAAATCATAAGCATCTTGTGGAGTTGATGGAGCAATTACAATTAAGCCTGGATCATTTGAAAACCATGATTCAATCATATTTGCATGGAAAGGCCCACTGCGTGTTTTGCCCCCCAATGGTATTCTTATTGTCAAGGGTACCTCTGCCCCCCACCTCCATCTTAGCATTGCAGCATTGTTGACTAGCGCATTGAATCCGAGTGCAGCAAACCCCCCAAATTGTATTTCGGCCATTGGCCTCATTCCACTTAGAGCAACTCCAGTTGCTGCATGAATAATTAATGCTTCACTTAGAGGCATGTCTAAAAGTTTGTTTGAGTGCCCAGAATTTTTGAGAGGTATATTCATTCCAAATGCACCAGCAATTTCCATGTCTTCCCCCATGAACACTACCTTGTCCCCATAACGATTTGCAATTTGAACCATGGCTTGTTGAATTGCTCTTGCATATGTCCAAGAACCGCTTTCCGAACTAAATTCTATGCCAATTTCACTTGATTTTAAAGGCCCTGATTTCAACTCATCATCATTATTCAATCGTTCAAGATGTTCTTTATGTGTATCAGCATCATGTATTGATGTAATTCCTTTACTGACAGTTAGTGGATTAGGCCATTCCATTTTTTCTACTATATTTCTTGCATCATCTACCAATTTCTTTTCTTCGACTTCCATTGAGTTAAGTTCCGCTTCAGATACTTTCATTTTTAGTAATAAATTACGATGAGTAACCAATGGATCTTTTTCCTTCCAATATTCTAAAAGATCTTTATCTACATAACCAGGAGGATTTCCCGATTTTGCACCTAGATACAAATCATCATGATGGTGCGCATGTCCGCAACCTCGCATAGTTTCAACATGTACAAGAACTGCTCCACCCCCTGCCATAGCAAATTCTCTTGCAGTAGATATTGATGAAAAATAGGCAGCGGGATCTGAACCATCAATCGTCCAACAAGGTATACCCATCGCCACTGCTTTATCGGCCCATAATTCAGATCCAGATTGATTTTGAGAAACAGTATCTAATGCAATTTGATTATTCTGTAAAACATATGCTATCGGTAATCCTCTTACACCTGCAAAATTTAGAGATTCCCACCATTCGCCACTAGATGAAGCCCCCTCTCCTATCATTGCAACATGAAACCTAGATACCTTCGATATTTTTGCTGCAAGAGCTAATCCTGTGAGTGTAGCTGATGCTATCGGAAGCGGTGCAGTAGGAGGTAGAACCCCCTTTTCCCATGCTCCTATGTGTAAATCTCTCCCACCACTCTTTGCATCTTCACCAAACCCACCATCCATCGGTGAGGATACTTTTCCAACTTGTGCGGCCATGACTAAATGTGGTTGGTCACCCATCGCTAAACTGAGGCCCATGTCTCTAATCATGGGGGCAACCATATCTCCAGCATACTTTCCATCTTCAGTCTTCTTTGAGGTATCCAACGCAGATGCTACCGAGACAACTCCTTCTTGCCAAGTTGATCTGAATCCCTTTCCTCCGAATTTCCCCCCATCAGGTGTCTCCATTCCTGTGACAAATATATCTTTTAATTGCTCATCTGTAAATCTGGTTCTAGTCATGAATCTTTGCCAATTCATTCTTGTTTTAAGAGAAATAGTATAGTAATGAGCAATTCTTCTCATCATCAATTCTAGATCTAAAATAAATCTATTTGTTCTTCTTCCTAGATGTAAATTAAAATCTCTTCGAGGTATTACTTCAAAATCAGACATTTTTGCAATCCCGATATTATCTATACGATTATTTAACAAGTCCAATATTTTTGTAGTTAATTCTGCACTGAATAAATGCCATGTTTCTCCAGTAAATGATGTTGGTGAACCACCTAGAGTTTCTTCCCATACATGCGATACTAATTCTAAATGACCATCGTGCCTTTCTGCAACAAATCTTAACACTTCGATTCGTGCAACTTTTGCATCTAATAATTCTTCAAAATGCAATGATTTAGTAGGGCGCCATCCTTCTCCAAATATGTTTGGTAATGCATCTTTTGCCATTGCAACCCCTGTCCCAATGAGTGGGGCCATGCATTGTTAACATACAAGTTTTCACAATCTGTTTACTCATCTAAAGTAACATCATCTTGATATTTTTCTAATGCTTTCACCGCTATTCTAGTCGTATATAATGTCACAACAACTGTTGCAAGGATACCAATAACTGTCATTGCCCACCATAATGGTGTTCTATTGAAACCATCTATGCCTGCAGAACTAAATGCCAGATTTCCTAATACTGAGCCGTAATATGCATACACAAGCGCATATAGGATACTCGAAATATTTGAAATCAAAAAATCTTTCATACTTAGAGAGGTAGTAGATAAGGCATAATTTAGCCATTCATCAGGCAAAATAGGACTTAGCCTGACAAGTATTGAAACACGCATACCATCCTCCGCCAATGCTTTTTCAATTGTTGCTATTTTCTTATTTCGTGAAATTAACTTTTCAATAGATTCTCTTAACATCCACCTTCCAATGATAAATGCGATGAACCCACCCAATATACTCGCTGCAAAATTAATCAATGACCCTAGCCCAAACCCAAACAATGCTCCTGAGAATACTTTTAGAATCGGAGTAGGAAAAAGAAGAACTACTGCAGCACTCAGAAAAATAAGATATACAATTGGACCAAGTGAACCCATTGATGTCACCCAATTATCTATTTGTTGTGTGTTGTCAAAGAGAAAATAAGTAAGTACTGCAGCAACAATTAACAAGATTATTCCGAAAAGCATTTTTTTGCGATAATCAATTGGATCCTCTGTCTTTATTTTCTTCATTTCATCCATTTGATATTTGATGGGCAAACCATCTAGCAAACTACTCTTTCGAGTCATGTTCATTCCTCCTCTGAATGGCATTCATCAAGACTCTTCAAAACATCCTTCATCATTTTTATTGCTTCTTCCACTCTACTTGAAAGAGTTACATCTTCTAACCTACCAGGAACTCCTATCTCCCATAATAATTCAACAACCTCTTCACTTACAAGTTGTGCCATTTTTATTACTTCAGGGTCTACACCTATCTTTTCATCTTCAGGAAGTGCTATGGTTATGGGCGGACTTTCATTTAAAACCAAATCCATATTTTCTAAAATCTCTTTTTCTAACTTATCTGCTTGCGATTGAAAGGTATCTTCTATTTTGGTACCAAGTGTGGCTGATTTTGGTTTGTTTGGTATTGTTTCTATTGATTTCTTTTCATCTTCATCGTGAATAGGAATTTGTTCACTTCCCGTAGTCTCAATCAATTGACCAAATGCAATTTCTAGTAATTTTGAGATAGAATTTGCATCTAATTCTTCCATTGAAATTTCTTTCTCTTCCAATTTTGCCATAATACTATCTACAAATGCAGAATTTACCACCTCTGGAGAAATGAAATTTTTCAACATAGGTAATGCCCAAGTAGGGTCTTTCATTGAAATATTTACATCAAAGAAACCTTCTGCCTTTGGTCCTGATACCTTGGCAGGAGGTTGAACATATTCTTTCTTAGCATGTTTCCAAACTTGAGATAATAATTTATCCATATCTAGTGGTTTAGACATTACTTCGTTAATTCCGGCTTTAGCAGATGTAACAAGCACATCTTCACTTGTATCTCTACTAATTAATACGATTCTACTTTTGAATGCAAATTCAGGATCAGCCATCATTCGTTGCGCACTATCTATTGGATCCCCTGAGCCCCACTCACCATCCATTACAACTACATCGGGCATTGTTGCCAATGCGGTCGCTTCGGTTTGCCTCAAAGTGGATGTTCTGGTAACTTGAAACCCCGCTCTTTCGAAATTATTTCCTAGTAAATTTCTGCGTCCTTGATTATCATCCGCAATGATTAGGCTGGGCATAGTGAGGCTTCCGATTTAGTTGTTCGTAATCTTTTGCACCATCAAGTTTAGCGATGATTATTACGATATTTTGCATTTATTGCAAATATCTCATTTTCCAATTAATAGCGGGGGAGGCTCATATCAACTTCAATTGCCCACAAATTTATCCCTCCATCTAGATTAAACAACCTACTGGAATCAAATCCTAGATTGTTCAATATCGTTGCGGCCATAGAGGATCTACCTCCATGGTGACAATAAACCAATATATCCTTGTCTTTTGGTATTTTTTCAGTATTGTTCATTATTTGTATATGCGGTACCAAGAGATTAGTATTTTTTATTGTAGCAATCATAGATTCCTTTTCAGTTCTTACGTCTAGTACAAATGGTTCCCAACCTTCATCCATTTTTCTTTTAGCTAGAAGAGGAGATATATTTTGATGTGGAATCTGACTAACCTCCTCTTCAACGCTACAACTGCCTGTATATATTCCTAATTCTGTTACAGTAATCCTTTCTGTACGTGTATAACTAAACAATTTAGTATTCATAGATAAGGCGTCATATACCAATAACTTTCCAGACAGATTACTTCCCAAATTTAATAGTAATTTTATGGCCTCAGTGGCTTGCATTGTACCTATTACTCCGGGCAAGATTCCTAACACCCCTCCTTCTTCACAATTTTGTATCATATTGCTAGGTGGAGGTTCTGGAAACAAATCTCTGTAATTTGGTCCACCTTTATGATTGAATGTGGTAACTTGCCCTTCAAATTGGTGAATAGAACCAAAAATCCATGTTTTATTTAGAATTTCACAAGCATCATTGAGAAGATATCTTGTAGGAAAGTTGTCTGTTCCATCAATAATTAAATCGTAATTATTGATTATTTGTATTGCATTTTCTTTATCTAACCTCTTAGAATAACTTACAACATCTATGTTAGAATTTAATGATTTAATTTTGTCAACAACCGAATCTACTTTCAGTCTTCCAATATCTTTCTCATTATGCAAGATTTGCCTTTGTAAATTTGATTGTTCTACTTTGTCATCATCGATAATTCCTATTTTCCCAATACCTGCTGCAGATAAATATGCTAAAATTGGAGATCCTAAACCACCTGCACCTACAACTAATATTCTACTATTTTTTAGAATCAACTGACCCTTTTCCCCCATTTGAGGTAGTATGGTATGTCTTGAATATCGGAGCAATTCGATTTCAGTTAAACTATTATGTTCTTCAACCTTCATTTGCAATCAACTAACTAATGTTCATTTTCTTCTAACCATTTTTCACAATCAATTGCCGCTTGACAACCCATTCCAGCAGCAGTTATTGCTTGTCTATACCTAGTATCTACAACGTCTCCAGCAGCGAAAACACCTTCCACATTTGTCATTGTATTTTCTTTGTGCAGTATGTATCCCTCACCATCTGTTTCAATTTGGTTATTTAGGAATGATGTGATTGGTTTATGTCCAATTGCAATAAATGCACCAGTCACGCCAATTTCTTCAATTTCTCCCGTATTAGTATCTTCTAATTTAGCACCACTAAGCCCATCTTCATCGGACAACCAAGAAATTACTTTTTTCCACCTCTTAATTTCTATTTTAGGATTATTAATCGCTCTTTCTAGCATAATGTTCGAAGCCCTGAATGAATCACTTCTATGGATGATTGTCACTTTTGAAGCAAATCTAGTGAGGAAATTAGCTTCTTCCATTGCAGAATCCCCACCACCAATGACTAAAACTTCCTGTTCTTTGAAAAATGCACCATCGCAAGTTGCGCATGTTGAAATCCCCCTTCCTTTTTGCTCTTCTTCCCCTTCAACTCCTAACCAAATAGCTTCGGCTCCAGTGCTAATTATTATTGCATGTGCTTTGAATTCCTCACCTTCAACATAAACTTTGTATGGCCTAGATGAAAGATCTACTGATCCTACATTTTTATCTACCACTTCACAACCGAATTTTTCTGATTGGGATCTAAGATGAATCATCATTTCAGGTCCAGTAATTCCATCTGGATAACCTGGAAAATTCTCAACGTCGCTAGTTAACATCAATTGTCCACCAGACATGTATCCTGCAAAGAGCAATGGTTCTAGCATTGCTCTCCCTGCATAAAGACCTGCAGTATATCCTGCAGGGCCACTTCCAATAATGATTACATTACGCACGTCATCACTCATTTGAATCACCCTTGTGTCATCAACGTGCAAAAGGATACACTTGAAGGTTTTTAGCAGTCAATTAGAATTTACAGCATGGCATGGATTGCTTTTATTGCGTTTCTTGCATGTGGTTCTAGTCTTGATTCTATATGCTGGGGTTCAGCACCAGGACCAATAATACCCAATCCTATAGGCTTGTTAAACACAAGTTGTAGATCAATTATTGTTTGAATCACAGCCTGACCAATAGATTGTCCATGTTGTGTTTCGCCTTTCTCAATAATTCCTAATGTTGCAGCCCCCGCAATATCTTCTCTTTGTAATAACCTAGTGAGTGCAAGAGGGGCTTCCATACTTCCAGGTACCCAAATTACTTCTGCAACATCTAATTCAAATTCTGCAGCAGTATCCATCGCTACTTCTAACATATATTCCACTTTTTGTCTATGAAACTCACCACATACTATCGCAATTCTATTCATTTTTATACCCCTTTTTCAGTTGTCATGATTCGCTCTACGGTATCAATTATTGCCTGAGTTTGGTTATCAATTTCAACGTTTATTAAATCGCCAACTGATTTGTCGGCAATTGTGGTTCTGCTAAGTGTTTCCGGAATTAAGTGTACCCAACATGTACTTTCTTCATTATTTGTAGACCCTACAGTGAGGCTAATCCCATCTAGTGCAATATAGCCTTTAGGTAATACATACCTCATCCATTTCGGATTAATTTCAAGCAAGATATCGATACTGTCACCAGACTCCACTCTTTCTAATATTGCTGCAGTAGAACAAATATGTCCAGATAGAATATGCCCACCTATCTCATCTCCCACCTTCAAAGATCTTTCTAAATTTACCATATATCCTTTATTCAAAACATTAGAAAGTGACGTGGTATTGATTGTTTCCGGGATTATTTCAAATTTCATTTTTGAATTAGATATAATCTCTACTACAGTTAGGCAAACACCTTCCACTGAAACACTTGCACCTAATTCCAAACCTTCTAAAAAATCTACGCTAGCAGCAACAATTATGGAAACGACATTACCAGTAGATGTGTCATAAGTGTCTATTTTTCCTTTTTCAGTTACTATTCCAGTAAACATCCAATACCACCTTTCAATAATTTCATTCCGTTGACTCTTTTGTCCACAAATCTAGAATCCTTGAAACTATTTTACGAGTACCATCTAAATCTCCTTCCAGGCCTTCAACTCTTACAACCTTAATTTCTTTCAATCCCCGTTTCGTTAGTTCATTATTTACCCATTCTTCAGCATGCTCTTGATCGTACCCCAGTGCTATAATGTCTGGTAATACTTTCTCAACTATGTCAAACATTGAATTGTCAGGTGGGCTTCCAACAATAGCAATATCTACTGGTTTCATTCCTTCAATCAATTGCTTCCTCATATCGTGGGATGTAACAGGTTCATGTTTACGCATTCTAACTGTGTCATCATGGGCAACAATTACAATTAATTCGTCCCCCAACAATTTTGCTTGTTGTAAATAATGCAGGTGGCCTGCATGCAATAAATCAAAAACACCAACAGCCATTACTTTAGTCATAATACCACCTAACCCCTATTAATTAGTGCACTTTTCAGTAAACTCCCACTTAGGAATGGAATATTTCTTTCGTTAGCCCACTTTTTAGCATTTTCAAATCCTAATGCACTATCTCCATCATCCTCTAGCATCTCTGCACCGATTACAACTGTGCTTTCACCGCATAATCTAGCTAACCCAACTGCTAATTCAGTATGCCCC
>CAYSJV010000073.1:0-8275 GCA_964431435.1 uncultured Candidatus Poseidoniales archaeon | reverse complement strand
CACAATACTGTCCCTATCATTGGAGATAGTAAAATTACTTCTCTCCAATCAGCAAACGTAGACCAAGAGAGAATCCAACCATGCATCCCTAATGGGTAATATATACTCGATTCTAGGGGCCGTATATTTTCTAGAATTCTTGAAGCAATTCTAAAATGGATAAACGTATCATAACTTTTAGGAACAGTATGGGATAAAATCTCAACAAGCCTTACTGTAATTGAAATTAATGATATCCCGAGTCCCCATTTATGCCACCCACGTTCAAGCCTTATCTCTTGTATTTCCCATGCTTTACTATTCTTGAAAATAAAATAAAAGAGCATCGCAACAAACAGATTTAACATTGCTACGAATTGCCAAGTAAAGATATCAAATAACAATACAAAATGACCAAGAATGGATGTACTACATATTGCTACTAGCAAATTAATGCAGATAATGAATATGTTTTGAGTAAGTGAGTGAAATTGTTGTCGAACAAATGGGTACCATGGTATTGTAAAGATCAATAATCCAATAATAAGTCCAGATATACTTGTAAGCATTGTCAACTATCCACCTCAGCAAGATAAGAAATCATTGGACTTACGACTCCTAAGTTAGGGTTGCAAGCTTTCCATACTGAATTTTCTCTAATGATATAATTCCCATCATCCATTGATGAATTAGACATCATCACATCCAAGTCAATATGATACCACCCGTGACTAAAATTTGTGTCCCAATAAAGTTCTAAATCACCTCCGCCTATTTCCAAATCAAGTGTGCCTACTTCAATGGCTGGAATACTAACCCAATGTTCCCAATTCTGACCCGATTTTTCTAGAGACCATCTCCTCGAATCTTCCGATATAGCAATATCCAACCATTCTTTGATTTCGCTATCAGACCTATTTGTATCTGTGATGATTATCGAAAATGGTTCCACATTACACCTCCAAGACGCTAAATTTGAATCACCCACACCCCATTTAGAAATCACAGTACTTGCCGAAATAAAATGGGTATTCGGGCCAGCAACATCCCCCATAAATGCGGTCTTCATATCAATAGCATAATCACCTTCATCTACAGATTCAGCAACATCCCATGACACTTCATGCATAACAGTTGAAGTAATTTGAGGCCCCCCCAGTACAATCATTGCGATTAATATTATTGGTGTAAAATAATTTGAAGCTAGAGAAGAAAGATTTTGATTAATTCCCTCTGGTAATAATTTGATTTTATCAATTTCATATTTGTCACAAAACCACATCAACCATACTCTTGGAAATTCAACGAGTGCCAGAGGCATACTAATTATCAAAAAATGTGCAATCCTCTGTTGTGCCCAATCCGCAGGGTAAGCCAATAAACCTGTAGATTGAATGAATTGTAAACTCAAACTTGCTGCAGCCAATGAACGAAATACTGAATCGAACCTTCGATCAAAGATTACACAAAGATGTACAATCGCTAGGGGAGCAAACCACCAATAATTAGCCTCAAGCCATTCCGAATGAGGTTTCCATTTGATGAAATCAAGGACATAACCTCCAAATTCAACTTGTTTAGTTCCTATTTCACCTTCTTCATTAGGAACTGGTAAAGAAAAAATTGTTGTATAATTTCCATAAGCCAACGGAACATCCCATATCGTTCCATACTCAATGCCTCTGAGTTCAAAATTTAAATCAAACTCTAATGTTGAAGCAGGTTCTAAGACAAATGAAATGCTATCTAGTTTTAATTCTGAATGTGGTTGCATACCTGCCAAGTCCATCCGGTCAACATCATTCTGTGGTATTACAATTTCTGACTCGAGCACAACATTCCCCTTATTTTGAATAATACATTTTGCAACAAGTTCCCCTGTAAAATATCCACTTGAATCCCAGGTTGTTTCCTTAACTGAAACTAAATTCTGTTCTTTTTCTGAATAACAACCTATTGTAGCATCTGAGTATGGTTCGATTTCAAATTGGTATTCATCTACGACACTGAAATTATCACCAAACTCCTCTATTGAGAATTCAAGTAATCCACTACAAAGACCGTATCCATATTTGCTATTTATTGGTGGAAGTAATTTCGCACCATCTGACCATTTGATAGTCTTTGACTTAGCAGGGGACGGACAGTCGTCAGAAGATGGTTGCCAAGATAGAGTTGCTAAGACTCCAAAGTCTCCTTCTAATTCAACTGCATCATCCACGTTTTCTGGAAGTTCTGGTAAAGAGTTTTCAAGTTGCACAACATCTATTGGAGTTTCAGTTGACCAAACTTCAAATGTACCTAAATCTTGGAAAGAAACTCCAATATTATATTCTAATTCCCACTTAATCCAATTGCTTCCAGAATCCGGAGTTTCTATTATCCAAGTACCATTCTCCAAACTACAATTAGTTATTATTTGCTCATTTACTGAAGATGCATGTATACATCCCTGTGATACATCTTCAGGAAGGTTTGGTGAAATAATGAAGGATAAGTTTTGATAAGTTATTGTAAATTCAAGTTGTAAATCTTTCAAGGGGTTATAGACAACAGTCAGCCATTGAGGTGTGTGTATGTTACTATCCTGAGCATCTGTCATACTAAATATTGAATTGGAATTATTGATGCCAGTAGGCAAATGGGGAATAAGTACCCAACTATTGTTTTGGTAACTCAAACTCGCATTATCAGATGTTTCTCCTTCAAATTCTAATTCATGAAATGTATCTATTATTATGGTATAGTCTCCATCCCACTCAACTTGAATATTAGAATCATAAACAGATTCTTGTGATTCAATTCCGGATAACCAAATGATATTACCTGCAATAATTATCTGGATACCTACCAACAAAGGTAAACACAAACCAATTGCAAGATCTGGAATACAACTTTTATTAGGTATTGGCCATTTACCACGGTCATTAGATAGTGAATGATTTACAATTGAAAAAGCCACTACAACAACTGCCGCATATAATGCTGTAAGGTTATGTAAAGAAACTATGGACATGGCTCCAATCCAGCCAAACCCTGTCCAGCCTCTATCGACAGCTTTTCGTGATAGCAAGATCAATATGAAAATCATGACAGTAAATGCAAAACCCTGAGGAAGTGGTTGAATTACACGGGTCGTATATAGTGCAAGAGGATTAATTGAAGCCCAAGTAATCAAAGAAAACACAAGTAAACTCACTTCTTCGTTTGGTGAAACCATTCTCGCAAATATTAGGACGATACCAACTGAAATCACAACGTGTAACATTGGTAGCCAAAGCCACATTGCTGTCAAATCAAAGAATGTGCACCAAGAGGCAAGAAGTCCGTGCATGCCAAGAGGATATATACTGAAATATCCAGTAGGACTTATACCATCTATCCCTCGAAGGGTGTAAGCTAAATGCCATGCTGAATCGTAACTTCTAGCGCTGTAATCTTGGATTAACCAATTAATTCTCCAAAGTATACTAAGACAAGCAACAAAGAATATTGAATAATTTATCCAACTCTTTTCCGAAGTCCAGTTTAAACGCCAAACAGATGTTTTTTTCTTTTTGAAATAATAATAAAGAAAGCCTGCTATAATTGCATTAATTATGGCAACATTGAACCACACAAAAATATGTAGCATTAGTAATACATATCCAACAATAGAGGGTACAATCATTCCCATGATTAAACAAATAATCATGTAAGGCCAAACTCGATTTTGAAAATTAAATTGCCGGCGAATGATTGGCCACCAAGGACCTCCATAAATCAGAGCAGCAGTGAAACAAGCCAGTATTCCAAGCAACAATTCGAGACTAGTAACCATGATACGTCCTTAGTGGCTGGAAGTACTCATTGAATAATACGAACGGTTGAAAATATCAAATGCACGCTATTTAACAAATTAAGAGAATTCACGAAAGTCCGAAATTGCATAATTATTACCATCATATTACGATGGTTTGATGTTTAGATGTTCTTTGTCGGTACTAATGACAAGAGTGGCGATGGTTGTATCTAACAGGTATGACCCTGATCCAAGAGTACACAAAGAAGCTACAGCACTTCGAAAAGCAGGGTATAATATCACTGTATATGCATTTGACCGGTTTCATGAAATTGGTGAAGGGGTCACCGAAATAGATGGTATTGTTGTAAACAGATTTCAACTAGATGAACCGATGAAAAAGGGGATATGGGGGACAAAAAGAGGTCTAGATAAATTTAGAAAATTTGTTATCAATGAATTGGATAATCACCCAGCAGAAGTGGTACACTGCCATGACCAAGATACATGCTCGATAGGACTGTATTGGAAAAATAAAGGTGCCATCAAGAATGGACTTTCTAAAGGAATATTCATATTTGATGCCCATGATTTTTACTGGACTTGGTTGTTGATGCCCAATCCGCGTTCGTTATGGAGGAAATTTGGGTCATTTCTATTAAAAAGAAGGGATGCAAAATATGCCACTAAATCCGATATGGTAATTACACCCACTGAAAAAAGATACAAAAACCTAGGTTTTGCAGAACTATATCGTGATCTCGGTTGCAATGTAATTACTGTATGGAATTCTCATCCAAAAGTAGAAGATTTTCCTGCACTTCCTGAAAAATTTTCAATAGGATATATTGGAAATATTAGAGAATTTCGAATGTTTGAATTACTCATAGACGCAATTAAAAAAATACCCACTGGAAAAAGGCCAGTTCTCCGCATAGCAGGTAGTGGAATGGTTGCAGAGGAAACCAACAAATCACTAAAAAAAGCTGGAAACGAATTGGGTATAGAAATTATATCAACGGGAAGATACTCAACAGATGAAATTAGTGAATTGGTATCTGAATGTACTATCATGTACTGCCTTTATCCGCCAGAGCGAGGGAACATCGATCGAGCTATGCCTGTAAAGTTGTTTGATTCAGTCTCACATGGACGGAAAGTTATCGCCAATAACAATTCTCTAATGGGGGATTTTGTTGAATTCAACAATTGGGGTTGGACTGTTGAATACGATAATCCAACTAAATTGGCGGAAATTATCATTCTGGCAACTGAAACAATAGATGATGTAGAACAAATGGACAATATTCCAATATGGGAATCTGATTCTGAAATATTGATAGATGCCTATAATCAACTATTTTGACAATGCTTTGAATCGCAACATATTCAAGCCCAAAAGTAACATGGCCGGTTTGGAGATAACATGCGAGTCGGGTTGAGCGGGGCCGAAGATTTCATTGCACCATGGTTTTCAGAGATGTTAGGGGACGCACTAATACTCATTGAAGAAGATGATTTGAAGGTAGATCGGAAACTTGATGCGAAGTTGGCACAGTGCACTTGTTTGATACATTTGAACGGACATCCAAGGGATGTTGAGCAAAACAGAAATGACCCAAGTACTGTAGACGAAATGCGTGATTCTGCAAAATCAATTTTAAATGCAAAAAATAGACACCAGGGACTCCATATCATAATGATAGGTAGTCTTAGAGTTCATAGATATGAAAAGGAAGAAAGATATTCATCGGGTTCAGCTTTATTCCCAAGGGACTCCGCAGCAACCGGTCAGCTATGGGGTGAAGAGCGAGCACTAGAGCATGCCAGTGACACACACCCAGTTTCTGTAATTCGTACATCGAATATTCAAGGAGTTTCAATGGATTCAGGAGAAGGTAGAGGTGTGATTCACAACTTCGTCAATCAAGCAAGTTTTGGCTGGATTGGTGTACCTGGTGATGGGGAAGATTTTCTAGATCCAATTCACATCACAGATTTCATAAATGCTGTAATGACTGTTGTGGAAAACCCCCCTCCTACGAGAGAAATAATTGCACTAGGGGGAGGGCAGGCTGTTCCTATTTCAGAAGTTGCAAATGCCATTTCGGGAAGAATTGATTGCGACATCCAATTATGGGACAAAGAAGAAAATTATGTATTAGGACAAGTTGATGATTGGGAGATGAAAGAGCGAATGGAATTTGCACCTCAAGTCTCGATAAAGGATATGATTGATGAAGCAATAGAATCAAACAATTCCTAATGAGTTACACAAATGGTGGTTTAACAATTGTTGCTGCCATCAATTTATTTTTACTTGCAACAACATACACTAAATCACCATCTGAAACATTACTTAGGTAAGACATACCTATTCCTAAATTATTCAAACTAGGGCTAGGGACACCCGATGTAACATAACCAATCACAGATACATCCTCAATTGAAGACGGTTCTGATTCAGTTGTTGCAATTGCGACTTCTTTTCCGGTCCTAGGTAAAGGCCCCCTTCCAAGATATTTTAGGCCCCACCAACGTTGACAATTATCATCTTCAGAACTTTGAATAACAGATTTTTTTCCTACGAAATCGTGCTCTAAAGATAAGCCAAATGGTACGTTAGTTTCCCAACTGTTCCTTGCAAGATAAGACGGATCTATGTCCACAACCTCTTCAGATAATTTTGGCCAGCAAAAATCTTGTCCGGATAATAGATATCCTTTTTCTAACCTTAGTGTATCTCTTGCACCAAGCCCTACTGGACAAATATCCCAGTCCTTACCTTTCTCAATAATTGTTCTCCAAAGAAGTGGTGCTGATTCATTTTGTACAAATATCTCAAAACCTCTTTCTCCAGTGTACCCAGTTCCTTGAATCCATCCATTAATTCCCAGTTCATTTGAAGATATTTCTTTCCACCTAAATGGAGGTACAACATTATCTGCACCAATTACAGCTTCAAGAATCTGAGGTGATTTGGGTCCTTGTAATGCTAGAATAGACATTGATTCGGTTAGATTTTCAATTATAATTGATCCCTCTTCGGGTAAATGCTCATTAAACCAATTCCACATCACATCTACCATACTGGCATTTGGCACACCAATAATTTCATTATCTGCTGAAATTGCAAATATCATATCATCAATAATATATCCATTTTCATCAAGAAAATGAGTATAAGCACATCTCCCTGTTTCAATGCCTACAACTTTTTGTGTTCCAATGAATTGCATCCACTCCTTAACATTCTCTCCACTGAATCTAAATGTACCCATATGTGAAACATCAAATAAACCCGCATTTTTTCTAGTGTTCAAATGTTCTGTTGAAATATTTGAATACCAGATTGGGAGCTCGAAACCATGAAAGTCAACAATATTTCCACCAAGTAATACATGTTCATCAAAACACGCTGTTCTATGGGGGGTACCATGCGATGACATCTTCCTCAATATGCCGGGTAAGATGACACCCTTTGAACACTGTGCAAGTGAGTTGTGCCAAATCCCTGTATATTTTTCCAAGAGGTGTGTTTATCGTGGGTTTTTGTTTCGGGGACTATGTGGTGCCAATGCTAAACCTACCCACATTTAAAAACGAGCCATATACCGACTTTACAATTCAAGAGAATATTGATGCATATGAAGATGCAATAAAACGATTAAGAGCTAGTTTTGGAAAAACTCACAAACTATGTATTGGTGGAGATTGGGTTGATTCAGAAACAGGAGAGACTTTCACATCTACCAACCCAAGTAACCCGAGTGAAATAATAGGATATTTTTCTAAAGCGAATGAAAATGATGCTGAGAGGTGTATGCAATCAGCGTTATTAGCATTTGAAACATGGTCAAAAACATCTCCTGAAGAAAGAGCGAAAGTTTTGCTAACTGCGGCAAATCTAATGAGAGAACGAAAACATGATTTTAGCGCAATGATGAGCTTGGAAGAAGGTAAAAATTGGGCTGAAGCAGATGGAGACACTGCAGAGTCAATTGATTTCTTGGAGTTTTATGCAAGAGAAATTATTCGTTATTCCGGCAAATCAGGAGATGTCACACCAAGCCCTGTAGGGGATCACAATTGGATAAGATATTTTCCATTAGGGGTGGGTGTAATTATCCCTCCATGGAATTTCCCAAATGCGATTCTGGCTGGGATGGCTACAGCTGCAATAGTTTGCGGCAATACAGTAATACTGAAACCTTCGAGTGATGCACCCATGATTGGTTTGATGGTATTCAAATTACTTGAAGAAGCTGGATTACCAGCTGGAGTTTTCAATGTTGTTACAGGATATGGCCCAACTGCTGGTCAACCCCTACTTGTTAACGACAAAGTTAAAATGATTTCTTTTACAGGATCAACTGCAACTGGTAAGATTGTTGCAACAACTTGTGCATCTCACATGAAACCATACTCACTTGAAATGGGTGGGAAAAATGGTATCGTTGTTATGGATGATGCAGATATTGATCTTGCAGTAGAAGGGGTTGTATGGGGTGCGTT
>CAYSJV010000072.1:0-8361 GCA_964431435.1 uncultured Candidatus Poseidoniales archaeon | reverse complement strand
CCAAAGCACTACAGCCACACACTATTTCCAGAGATTGAGCCTTCAAAGAGGTTACTAGAAGAACTATATGCGAATATAGTTGACTTCGAAATACCGTTGCTTACCAACGTATTAGTTGAACAACTCATATCTAGCGTAAATGCAAGTAATGGGGAATTACCCTTGATTACATTTGATTATGGAGGAACCCCAGGTGGAAACACAAAAGAAGTTTTTCAACGATTATCACAAGTATTGAGGAGATTAAATACCCTTACAATTGTCGCACTTACCCCAACTCAATTATCCGCTTGGCCTGAAGAATTAATTAACGAGTTCGACAAAGTGGTTGAACTACAACCATTGAGTTTTGATGAAATAGCAGATCTCGTCAAATCTAGAATCAAACCCGAAATAAGAGGGAATTGGACACCTCCCTCCAAATTGATAGAATTAGTGCAAGATAGAACTGGAGGGAAGGTGCAAGAAGTTGTTCGCTTAATGCGAGATATTGTTGAATATTTACGAGGAGGTGGACTAGCAAATGAAGAAATCATATTATTATTAGAAAATCTCGAAATAGGTGGAATTAATGAAGAATCAAAAATAGAAGAATATGAATATATTGAACCTGATAATGGAATATCTGAAGGGCAAGGCGAAGTTGACCAAGATTTAGAAGAGGATTATTACAATGAACCTGAAATCGAAAAGATTGATCTTGAAGAAGAAGAAAAAGAAGAGGAACCTGAAATCGAAAAATATGAAGAAACAAATGAAATTGAGCAATATTCTCAAGAATACGTAGGGGGGCCATTTGGCAGATTAGCAATGAGGAATAAAGAGGCGATGAAAGAAGTACCAAGAATCGAATCGAATCAGTTTGAAATGGATGTAAATGAAGTAAATACACAGCCAGAACCTCCCTCACTAGAAGCTGCCCAAATACAAACACCTGAAACCTCTCTGTGGATTGCAGAAGGAATAGATAGTCAATTTGTAGAAAATATGCAAACATTGGACGAGGAACCTACGATACAAAAAAATGAACAACACAATTTGTCAGACAACGAAGGAAATTTCCTTTCAAGGTTGAATAATTTGAATCCTAATAGTGACACGCGTTCCGTTTCCGAATTCCCACTACAACCGAATCACCTAAGAAATCTCGACTATAGGGAGTCAATATTAATCGATTTAGCAGCAAAGAGAGAGTTTTCTCCATCCGATGAGGAATTAAAAAACAAATTAGACGTAGGAAGGTCTCGAATTTCACAAATATGCACACCTCTTTTGAAATCGGGCATACTTGTTGCCCGTATTTCAGGAAGATCAAGGTACTACACACTATCGAGTTCTGCCAAATCACAATTAATTGCATGGGGAGTCATAAACGGATGATGTGAAACTAATGTCAGAATGGAATGTTGTATGGAGCAAATATCTCCACAGGAAAGTGTCAGCCATTGGTTTTTCAAAGGGTTGTGTGATAATCTCTGCTGAATCAACGCTGTATGCAATAAATAGGGAGGGGGAAGAAATATGGTCACACAATTTATCCTCTTCGCCCTATGAAATTGGAGCCTCAGAACATGAAATAATCATATTATACGGCCGTGGATTTCAACTATTAAATCCACATGACGGCACGCCTTTATTGGATGGTAGAACTGTTGAAAGCGGATTCTCAAAGTGTTCATTTAGACCGGGAGGGGGAGTATTACTTTCGGATAGGGGCGGGGATTTACATCTTTTTGATGCAAATGCAACTGGAATAAAGAAAATAAATGAAGTAAGTACAAGAAACATAGTTGGTTGGTTAGATAGAGAATGTGTTATTATACACAATTTTGATGGGCATTTAATTACAGTAAATATTAGTGATGAAAAGAGAGTCAGCAAAATAGGATCTGATACTTGGAGCTGGAGTTCAAACCTAAAAAATGGAAAATTGATTTGTCAATCCACTGATGGCGTAATTTGGGAAGGTGTCCCCAACAAATTTGGCTGGGATTACCATGAAAAAACAGATCTGAGCCAACTAGAACCAATAAGTGCATTATTAATCGATGATAGTTGGTATATCCTAACATTTAGTAATGAATTAATAGTACTAAATTCAAAAAAACAAACCACCAAAATGATTAGTGGCGAATTCATATGTTCTGATGATAACAACCACATCGTAACTTGCTCAAGAGAGGGATTGTTGAGATGGTGGGAAACTAGCCAAACAATTAGAGATAGAAATGAAAGTTTGTATAAGGCTGTTGAAGTGCAAAAAAAAGAGTTGAATTTAAAACAAAGAAAGATGATTTTTGAAAGCGCAAGTGCGGCTGAAGATTCCAATATCGACGAGGCAATTAGACTCTATAGAGTGATTGGTAGGGAAGCAGATGTACAACGTTTAGAAAGAATGAAATCAGGAGGTGTTTTTGATTAATGATGAAATAAATGAAAAAATAACAAAAAATTTGGCCGAGAAATACCTAAATTTGACTGGGAAAGCCAGGGAGAAAGTATCTATGATAGAAAATCAAACTAATGAAAAGAAGGACATGGTAGCAATAATGCTTGAAATGGCTGACAATTACATTAGCGATGCTAACCATTTCTTCCAAATTCAAGATTATGTAAGGTCATATGGTGCAATTAATTATGCACACGCATGGATTGATGCATGTGTAAAACTAGGTTTGATGGACGGTCATAATGATGACCAACTATTCACATTACCATAATTATTCAATAAATTCAAGCCGATTATTTCCTGTGACATGAATGACTGGTAAATTAGATTCATGTAGCCTATTTTTTAAATCCCTATCTACAGTTAATACTGGCAAATTTAATTGACTTGATAATGAAAATAATTGAATGTCGGTATGCTTTGAAATTCCGTCTATAGGCTCTATAACTTTTGACTTCTTCAACAATAAGTCTAGCAACAAAGGTTGGTGTGAAGATCTTTTTTGATTTATTTCTTCTAGCTCTTTTTGTACAGATGGTAACAATAATAATTGGTATTTTCCAAAAATCCCGATCAAACCATAGTCAATATTTATTCCTGCATCAACTACTGCAACCCAGCCACAAGCATCCACTAAAATTTCAGGCAAAAATATCACCATTTATCATATAATAGTGCCAAATCCAATCAAATGCCATCTAGAACCAACTCGACGTGAAAGACTCAATCGACTTCCTGTTTCTGCACAAATTGGCAACCTCAACTTCAATGAAAATTTCTTCTTATTTGAAACAGAAACCACACCTAATGAAGTAGAAGTCGCAACATTTACCATCACCAATTCATTATTTCTCAAAGGTGTCACTGATTCTGGGGTCTCACCATCCACACCAATCATAGACTCCATTAAGGATACATCCAAATCTACATGCTCCCTTATTGGAGGTAATTCTCCCTTTCTAGATACAACCTGCCCTGACAAGTTATCTCCCCTAGTAAAATTGGGATCAAGAGGGGTAGCCATACCACATAACCCACCTGCCGACATATCACTAAGATTCGACCCCCCACCTTGTAAACTAGATATTTGGGATTCTATCGGAGTCCAAGTTGTCTTGTGACCTGATTGAGATTTTTTACCGGGGGCGATTTCAATTTTGTCACCAACTGAAAATGAACCTTTAACGATACTGCCTCCAATCACACCACCTTTGAATTCGTTAGGTCTAGCACCTGGCCGATTAATATCAAATGATCTAGCCACATACATCATAGGCTTGTTACTTTCATCCCTTTCAGGGGAAGGTATGTGTTCCTCTATTGCCTGAATCAAAATATCCAAATTCACATCGTGGTGTGCAGATATAGGAATTATTGGAGCATTTTCAGCAACTGTTCCTTTCAAAAAGTTCTTTATCTCTTCATAAGACTCTAGAGCCCTTTCTGAACTTACCAAATCGATCTTGTTTTGAACTACAACAATATTTTTTATACCTGCAATTTCTAATGCCATAAGATGTTCCCTTGTTTGAGGTTGAGGGCATGTTTCATTGGCTGCAACCATCAACATTGCCCCATCCATCAAAGATGCTCCAGTAATCATGATTGCCATCAGAGTTTCATGCCCCGGTGCATCAACAAACGAAACTACCCTGCAAAGCTCATTTTCCTTATCTTCAGAACCATCTGGACGTTTGCCTCTAGGGTAATATTCACCTTTTTTGGTGCAATAAAATGCAGTATCTGCATATCCTAATTTGATACTGATGCCTCTTTTTCGCTCTTCACTATGTGTATCTGTCCAAACTCCGGAAAGTGCTTGAGTGAGGGTCGTTTTGCCGTGATCAACATGCCCAACTAAACCAATATTAACAGTAGGTTGGCCTGGTAATTTTCTTGCCAATAAAACTCACCATCTCATTCTTCTTCTGACGAGGAAGCATCAGATTCCATTTCCTGTGCACCGCCGAAGTAAAATGCCAGTGGTTTATCGCCAGTTTCAACAACCTTGAGATTAAGTTGACGTGTATCTGCAGTTATTGTATTACCTCTGAAATTCCGTCTTTTCCTTAGCCCGTCGTATTTGTAACGATATCTATTGCCTTTTTTATTTACGATTTTTGTTCCCTTAAAACCAGTTCCAGCAGTAACCAAAACAGATTTTCTGGATCCACCATCTAAATCTGCACGCATTGGAGTTCCAACTTTATCACTACCGCCAGTTATCTCAAGTTTGTAGCCAGATAGTGTTCTTTGATCTTCGACCTCAACTAAATGTCCCTCTACAACATCTCCTATTTTCTTACCTAGAAATTGATTATAATGCTTCTCAATGGAAACTGAATAACTTGCACCGTTGCTTGATGATGCAGTATCGTTGATGACTGCTGCAAAAACGTTTGCTTCACCTTTCGCCATAATTAATCCTCGAGCGTCCCGCCCACTCTAGTTCTGTTTATTACGATTGGTATTGTCACATTAATGCTCAAATGGAGATTATTTTCATAATTTGAGATTATATTCTAGTCGCTCTGCCACATCAGATGATGAAATTGTAGGCATAGACAAGTATTGTGTCCTCCCCCTTCCTTCTGAAACATTGGCAGTCCTAGAAACTATAATATTTTCAGTTTCAAGTTTTTTGAGATATTTCCATAAAGTTGTATGGCCTTTTGGTTTACACTCAAATTCTTCACAAACCACATAGTACAATTTTTCAGCATCCCCACTAGTCATTTCTACATCTTTTTTGAGTCTTCTACATATTGCTAGTAAAAGCATCTGGATGTGTTTATTGAATTGGTCAACTATGTTTGCCTCAATATCATCAGACAATACCATTGATTGTTCTGAAGATGCCATCTGAACATCAGCGGAAACAATTTCTTTTCGACCATCTTCCTCTGCAAAAATCGCTGCATTCTGAAGCAATTCAATTGCTAAACGAGCATCTCCTCTTTTACTTGCAGCAGAAGATATCAATTCAAATATCTCATCACTTATACACCCTGAATTTAATCCAATTTCTGCTCTTTGAATGATGATTTCTTTCAACTGATTTTTGTCATACGGATTTAATCTGATATGATTTGTTCTTCCAAACCTAGAGTAAACTGCGGGTTCGAAATATGAAGTAAGATCTTCCTGACTAATTAGTATGAGTGACAATGTCCCCTGCCCTTCTTTATCTTCATCAATCCTCAGTAATTGGTAGAATAGGGTATTTCCGTCTTTCCTTAAAACATGATTTGCTTCATCTAATATAACGATCATATGGTTATTGGCATTCCTCAACATCTTTCTGATACTTAGGAGTAATTCACCACTAGAAAGACCCCGGTCAGGATGTCCCTGATCTAAAGATGTTACAATCTGATTCAATACTTGAGAAGTAGTGTTATGTGTCCTGCAATTCACATGTACATATACAATGTTTCTTTTTTCCCATAATTTTTTTTGTAAATCAGAGGTAAACCTTCTAGAAATTGCAGTTTTTCCTGTTCCAACCATCCCCGTAAGCATTACTCTTGAGCTAGCACCAGATTGTGAAATATTAGCAAATTTCGAGGCTAATTTTGCAAGTTCTTTGTCCCTTCCAACCAATTTTGAGGGCAAAAAATCAAAGCTAAATGGATCGGGAACATCATCATCCATTTTGAAGATATAACCGGCTCCGATACGATCTAGATAATCAGACATTGATAGATTCGAAAGAGAGGGGGTCTTAAGACATATATGTCAAGGAATCTCATCAAACTGATATCCTTGCTCCCATTTTTTCTCACCTAATGCCACCTCTAATTCAAAAGGGGTAATCAGTGGTTTGGAATATTTTACAGAATCATCTATGGCAATACGTGGACATGCAGTATTAACAAAAGCATCAACTGGGTAGAAATCTATCAATTCGGGTCCAATATGTTCCAATGCAAGTAAGTATCCTTTCTTTCCATGATTCTCAAGCATGCGTTTCATTCTCAATGCCAAGCCCCTCCTCATTTGACCTGGTTTTTCACCAATTAAAATCCCGAAAGTTTGCACATCTGAACAAGCCATAATTAGCCCAAATCGTTGCCTTAGTGTCCGTTCTATAGAACTTAGGTTCAATTCTCTTGCTTCAGCAGTGTAAGGGTCCAATATTGCTAGAGGTTTGCCCGTGTGTAGAACTAATCCAATTGGATGAAAATCACCAGAACCCAAGAATAAATAATGACCTATCTCATTTGAATCACCTGAATAATTGCAACCTAGAACTTGTCCTGGAAATGTCAACCTAGCTCCTCCTTCAGGAATTACTACATCGAAACCTGCATTTTCCAATTTTTCTTTATATTCTGGAAGAATATGTAAATGTTGAATACTACCAACTAAACCCAATTTAGTATCTTCTAACGGTACAAGTCTACCTACTGCATCCAAAAACTTCTCTTGTGCATCTTCATCAGACATCTCTGGAGAAGTTGTTATAGCCTCACTCAGACGCATTTTTGCACTTGCAAGGTGTTCATTCAAGATGGGAAGGACTGGTTCTAATTCAGGTTCTCCGCTATATTCCACTGGAATAAAATGAGTGGGCATCCCTGAATCAATATTCATCTGAGAGTGCCCCATATGCGCAACTAATTCTACACCCATCAATTTCATTTTGTGGTGCACCAAATCACAAGCACCATAACAAGGATCGGCTGCTAAAATCACTTTTGCACCAGATTCTGATTCTATTTCATCCATTAATTCAAGTGCCTGTAATTTCAATCCTTCAGGGAGTTGTAGGGCAACCAACCTATTGTCATTAGATTTTATCAATCCAACCAACTCATCTATCTGAAAATCGTGTCTTTCTAAATCCATATTAATTACCCTCTCTCAATATTGTTACCTTATCTCCTATCATTTTGATTTTGACTAAACTTTCAATTTTTACATTGCATTTTTTAGAAACTTTTTTCAAACCATCACCCTTTTCAAAAACCACAATTATTTGTTTAATTACCGCCCCTGTATCCTTAATTCCAGATATAATAGATTCCATTGTACCACCTGTTGAAAGTACATCGTCAATTATTAGAACATTCTCTCCCTTATGTAAATCATTCAGATATATCTCTCCTTTTGAATAACCTGTGGATTGATCTACCTTTACTTCATTTTCTAAGCCATAAGATCGCTTTCTGGCAACAACCATTGATTTACCAGTCCTAGAGCTTAATAACGATGTCAAAGGCAATCCCATTGCTTCAATACCTAATATTACATCTACTTCATTCCAGTCCACTAAATTGTGTATTAAGTCTGCTACACTATTCAATAAATGTGACTTTAAGCGAGGTACTCCATCTGTCAGTGGATGAACAAAATAAGGATATTCACCCTTCCAAACAACTGGGGCTTCTAAAACACTCTTCTCAAGATTGTGTAAGTTTTCATCCATTATTATCCCTCATAGGGAAATGATTCATGCTAGACCTTTTACAAATTCATGGCCTTTGACTAATTTTGTAGTGCAAGGCGTTGGTAATTTCATACTTGCCTTCCTTAATGCTGATTTCGCTATATGGAAATCCTTAGCTTCACAGCAAATAGTAATTATTCTCTGCCCTTTCTTAACTCTTGCAGCAGTTCCTACATTTTTCCCAAATGATTGCCGCATACCTTGAGAAACACGATCTGCACCTGCACCTGTTGCTTGTTTGTTTTCTCTCAAAACTTGATGTGGATATGTGTGTATCCTTAATGCATAGCCTTCCATTCCTGCTGAATCCCTTATTGTAGAATTTGAAATTACACGTGCTGCTTCAAGAGCCTTGTGCTGAATTTGGCAAGACTCATCTGCATATAGATGGAATTCAAGTGGAAATTCTCCTGCTTCTGCAGCGCTTCTATTACCCATATGAAATTGCATAATTCTGTTG
>CAYSJV010000071.1:0-8574 GCA_964431435.1 uncultured Candidatus Poseidoniales archaeon | reverse complement strand
CAGCAGAAGGACCAGAAGGTGGGCCAGCAGAAGGTGGACCAGCAGAAGGAGCATCTATTGCAGCATCCATGTTTGGTCTAGGAGGTGGAGTATCTTGAGTTTCTGTAGGCGCACCCGCGGAAGGTGGACCAGCAGGTGGACCGGTGGAAGGAGGCCCTCCTCCACTTGGTGGTTTGAATGCTGAAGGAGGTGCTTCTCTTACACTAGAAGAAGAGGGATCATGTGATAGTGGTCCTTGTTCAATCCTAGCATGGCTTGTAGGTGGTGCTTCACGTACAAGAGTAGTTTGTGTAGGAGGAGGCGCTCTCACCTCATCAGAATGTGTATTTGTAAGGCCTGATGGGGTAGTAAGTGGTACGGAAGTTAGTAAGTCAACAGCTTTTGATATTTCTTTTTCTTCTTCAACTATATTTTCAGATTTTTCTTCAATTACATCTTTTTGTTCGATTTCTCTTGTTGAATTAAGTGGAGTACCTTCAAATTCAATTTCTCCAAGGTTTATTGGTTCCAATTGTTTTCCGAAATCGCCCATACTTGCTCCGAAGGCATCTTCAAACATGCCCCCACCAACTGCTGATCCAACAGTTTGTCCAGTTTGCACATAATCTTCTAATTCTTCATCAATTCTCAAATCAGCTTTAACAGGTCCAAGTTCCATACTTGCTCTACCATCAACGGTGTTGTGCTCAAGCTCGAAAACCCAATGACCTGCATTATCTGAAAGTATAAAATGGTAATTTCTAGTTAATCCAGGACCAACGCTAGCAACTCCTTTAGAAGGTGTAAATGCTTGACCCGTAGTTGTTTTTATTTCAGCACGCAATTGCCCCATCGGTGTTGCAGACTCATTCGTTACTGAGATTGTAATTTTTAGAATATCGCGGTCATCTTCATCGACATCATGCACTACAGAATATATCTCAGCCATTAGTTCCCCGCTGCGCACAGTATGCCTCTCGACCATGTCCTCACCAGTAGTGTCGCATACGTGCTCATAGAATAATACTACTACAATTAGATTGAATTATAATATGAAACATTTCTTAACTCAAAACCCTTTCCCAAGGTCATGCAACCTGGTTTTGATCCAAATTACAATCCAGCAGGAAATACTCAATATAATCAACCCATGCCCAATCAATACAACCCCTCAATGGGTATGCAACCTACGATGCAACCAGGTGTGATAATTCAACAACCTGCAGGTTCATCAGCAGGTAAAATTGTGATGATAGTTGGAATTGTCATTGGAATATTGGTTATTGGTTCTATTATACTTTCAGGAATACTATATATTTGGGCGAGTAGTTTAGCTTCAGAATCACAAACCACTAGTTCAGTATTCAACGTTTACAAAGTAGAAGATCACGCTTCATCGATTTCTGACAATGAAGATGATAAATTGATAAGACTTTCATGGGAACTATCAAATCAAGATTTAGACTGGCGATTTTTAACTATTAATATCTACGAAGAGAATGATCTCAGTGGTTACGAAATAGAATTTGAATGCAGCATCTCTAATGACTTTGATTGTATTATTTCTGAGCAAATTCCCGATGATGCATGGGGTGCAAAAGAAGTACTTATTTTAAGCGAAAATAATCAGGATATTTGTAGTTCTAGCAGTCACGAAGATTGTGTGGTAAGAGTTGAAGTTACATATAAAGGGGAACAAATTCAGTGGTCACAGAAAAATGAAGTGCTAGTTACCTAATTCCATTACGCAGATTAATTGGTAATGACCACACCATTACAACAATTGAGTTATTTTTCCAATCTAATGTGGTTTGATGAGTTTCAGAACTATAGATTTTGTATAAATCATACAATCCTATGAATAACCCAATTAAAGGAATAATGTATCTTAATTTTGCGAGACTTCTTTTTGTCCATTCATCATGTGGGAAAAGAGTCCCACTACCATGTATTATTACAAGATTAAACCAATGCTGACCCAATGATCTTTGGAAGTGTTTACCTGAATATTTCAAATATAGCCAAAAAGCCACAAAAATAATAGCCCAATGTAGTAACACTAACCACCAATCCCCTGTAACCAATAGTCCAATCTTCCAAGACACCATAATACCCCCCTTAGTAAATATGTATAACAAACCCATTATTGCAATATAATCTAATACAAACGCTCCACCTCTTCTCCATATTGGTGCAAGAACAATATCTGCAAGAGCTGGATCTTTTTCATCTATTGTTGCTGGAGTGATAGTTATTGCATCTGTCATTTGATATCACCTATATGTTGCTCATGTGCCACGCCATCATTCCACCTTCATCAATCCAATCCATCCAAGCAGCCCAATTTTTGTCATTTCTTAGTGTAGAAATATTTCCTAATATTATCAAACCGCGCTTTGCTCTTGTAATCGCAACATTTAATCTTCGCCAATCTGACAAAAATCCAACTTCCTGATTATCGTTTGCTCTGACTGTACTAAATACAATTACTTCTTTTTCTCTACCTTGGTATCCATCGACACTTTTTACTTCGAGTCCTTTGAATAACCCCCCCTCATCTCGTCCCCCCATTTGCTCAAACATATCAGAAATCAATCTTACCTGACCGTTGTAGGGCGTGATAACACCTATGTCTTTTGCATTCAACTCTCCCCCTTCTAGAAGCAATCGAACAACCTCAACTAATGCTGCGGCTTCATCTCTGTTTGATTTAGACGCACCTTCTGCATCAGTCATCTCTTTTCCTTCAATGGGCACAAATGCTACTGGTTTATCCCAATCAGGCCAAAGAAATCCAGCAGGAGCGAGACGTTCTTTTTCCGTCACTCCATTTTCCAATTTATTTTCATAAAATCTTGCGGATGGGAACTCGGAAATAATAGGATGCATTCTATATTGTGTTCTGAGCATAAATGGTTTAATTCCAGCATCAATTAATCGTTGAAACATACTTCTAACAAGCCCTTTTTCTTCAGCTTTTCTCGATATTACAGTAGGAGGGAGTTGGTGATGATCACCTAGCATTACTAATTGTCTACAACCCTTTACAATAGGCACAAGTGTGGATGGTTCAATTGCTTGAGTTGATTCGTCAATTAATACAACTGGGAAGTTATATGCATCTAATACACGATGCCCTGAACCGATGCATGTGGCACAAACTATATCTGAATCTTGAATAATTTCATCCATCATTTTTTTCTCTAGCATTCTAACATCTTTCCAATTCCTAGAAATATCCCTGTGAGCTAATCCTTTTTCTTTTCCTTTGGCACTTGCCATTTTTCTTTGAATTGATTTATTTTCACTGATTATTGCTTTTATCTCATCTGAAAGGGGGTGCTCTTCCATTTTTGCTGCCATTGTAGCGTTTCTCAATTCTTCTCTAACTTTAACAGGCTGCCCAATTCTTATAGCATTAATTCCTTTTTTTAGTAAACCCTCTAACAAATTATCGACAGCAACGTTAGAATCAGCTGTAGCTAGCACAGGTCCTACTTTGTTTTTCACCCACCAAGTAAGTAACTCGACAGCAGTATGTGTTTTTCCAGTACCAGGCGGACCTTGAATTAAAGTGATTTTTCTTTGAATTGCTGCATCTACTGCTTCTTCTTGTGAATCATTTAGGTTCAAATTTGTCAAATTAATGTGTTTCATTTTTTTCTTTAATGATCCAAGTTCGGGTACGATTGAAGCAGCGTGTTCCACATCATGCATAGAGGCCATTAATAGATCCCGAAGTATTGTACCACCATTACCTTCAGTTGAATGAAGAGAGTATAGGGAATTTTTCATTCTATCATGTGCAACCTTATTTGCACCTCTATCTAACCTCCAAGTTCCTTGTCTTAATCCGCTGGGAGCATCACTTACTACAACTCTAATTCTTCTATCATTCCTATCTAGAACTACACCCTCAAATATTTTTTCGTCCCAGGGCCTTTTTCTAGAAATAATAACAATATCTCCATGACCAAATCTATGCCAAGGTAGGGAAGGGCCACTAGTTGATTTAAAACTTAGAATTCTTTCTCCAAATAAAGTTCCATTTTTTCTCCCTTCCAGCCCAAAAAGCGCAACTCCTGCATCCTTTAATTTTGCTTTTGACCATTTTTTCCATCGTTCTTCTACTTGTTTTAATTCATCATCCAGTTCAATACCGATTAAGGTACTATAATGTTCTAGGTGATCATTACCTCTAATCCATTTTGTAGTGCCTTTTTGCCGTTCAGTGTCTACCTCAGGATTAAATTTACGAATTCCACCGCTCATTCGAACGACATTTCCACGTTTTTTACCTTCACTATCTTTAGTCATGATAATCACTGAAATTAGGGTAAATCGGAAATTAAGTGGCGTTTTCCTAGTCTCCTTATACATGCACAGACGGCGGGTGGTCTTATATCTCATCTTTCAGGCGGATATAATCGAAAGCATGTGGAGAAGGCTGCGTAAAACTGTTGAAAAAAAAGAACTATGCCCTCTTTGTGGGGTTGAAGTTCAGGAAGAAGATGAAGAATGTTCTTTGTGCCACTATCAGTTAAATCTCAGCCCAAGGCACCAATCAGAGGGTTTAGCCGACTCTATACAATCAGATTTATTCGATGCGTTAGTTTCAGAAGACGAGGAGGAAGAAGAAGAGATAATAGTAGAATCTTCTGATGTGATATCTTTGGATGAGCCAGATATTGTTGTAGAAGCAGAGATTGGCGAAGACGATTATATCCCTCTTCCTTCAAACGCTACACCTTCATTTGTTTCTCAACGAATGACTCCTACAGGAGTTACATCTACAGATACAAAATTAGAACCTGAAGAAGTACAAGATTTGGATTTAGATTATTCATTAGTAGACGAAAAGCAAAGTCAAGTGAAAGTAGAATCTAAGGGCGAGGTTGAAGATATTGAGGAGTCAACTACACCCGAACCGATTGTACCTGAACCTGCTGCAACTAAACCTGTTAAAGAAACCTTAGATATTGAGATTCCAGATTACAAATATTCTGATTCGGTTGTTGATAAAGTACTTGAAAAATACAAACTTGAAGATAAGGAGGAATTAATTGAAGCGGCTAGATTACACGACGATGACGAGAATCGTTATCTTAATCGTAAGGAACTTGAAAGTGCAGCTGTCTCAATCAAAACAACAGTCGAAGATTCATCGGCAAGTGATGAATCTGAAAAGACAATTTGGCCCTGGGCTCAATCAGATTCTTGGAATGCTAAACAATTGAGACAATATTTGATGGAAGCAATGCAAGCAGCAAAGGATGGACAAACAGACCTTGCCAATGATAAATTGAATCAATTAGGTCCACACTTGGGTGGAGAAATAGGCCTTATTTTCCATATTGGTGCACTTTTGAAGAAATTAGAAAGAGATGAAAATCTTCAGTTGCTATTGGAAAAAGCCGGAAAAAGTTATCCGGAAAATGAAGAAGTTACTAAGTCAATAGAGAGACTAAAACAGGTTTGATTACGTAATGAGGTTCAATATATGCCTACAACACCAAGTCTATCTGTTGATAGTGAATTAATTTTAAATCCACTTGAATTGGAATGTTTAGATGATATAATGGATGCTTTTAATGAGGGCCCCGAAGCAGCATTTGCTGCAGCACCTTGGCTAGAATATGAGCGCGATGCAAAACCTCAATTTGTAGAATTTTTATTAGAAGTTTTACCACTCACTTCAACTGGCGAAATATATCATTGGCAAATAAGGGAATCAAAATCAAATAGATTTGTTGGGTTAATTGGTTTGGATAAGGTAACCCAAACTTCCAGAGGATATTGGAATATGGGTTTTTGGATAAGACCCAATATGCAAAGAAGAAGAATTGTTTCTCGTGCGATAGATAGTATATTTACGTGGTTAAAAGAAATTAGAGATTTTCGTATTGTAGAAATGACTGTTGCTACTAATAATATTCCCAGTAGAAACACTGTGCGCTCAGTAATTGAGAGATGGACGTTAGATAGTATACACTATGAATCATTTTTACCAATAAGAGGTAAGCCAATAAAACATGAAACATATCTTTTCGAGTTAAGGGATGATTAAATGATCAATTCATTAGAATCTAAATTGATTTGGTTAACTATCGATACTGACGATATTGATCACCACCCAACTAAATTTGGTCATCCGAATAGAACAAAAAATCACATTCAAATATCTAGAAAATGGGAACCAAGTACAAAACTTCTAATTTCAATGAATAAGTTTAGAGATTGGTATTTTCAAGATCCAAATGGGCGTTCTATGACATTGTTTGTTATTGCAGAGCAATTAGACTCGAAGGTATTTCGTGATTGGTTAAGAGAATTGTTAGCAGACAGTCGACAGGGAAATGGACAACTATTGGTCGGTTGTCACGGACTGAATCACAAGTGTTGGTCTGCTTGGGGTGAAGATGAACATAATTTCAAAGAAGATTTGCTAGTTGCTTGTTCCAAGATATCTTCAGTAGTGGGTGCACATTGGAGACCATGGTTTCGAGCACCAGGAGGATATATTGCCCCTTGGATGGCTAAAATACTCAAGGAGTGTAATATTGAAGTAGATACTTCGATAAATAATTCTTCACTTCTTATCAGAAAAAGTGGTAGATCAACTAATGGAACTAGGAAAAAATGGAATGGATGGGAAACTGTTTCAAATGCTATGTCTAGAGAAGGAATAACAGAAAGAGAATGGTTGACATCAAAAATTATTGGAATAGATTTACCTGCTTGTGGACCAGCTTTACATATTCCACTTCTGAAGTATTTTTCCAAAAAATCATGGAATAAAACAATTAAATTTCATAAAATTGCATCAGAAAACGAAATAACCGATCCAGAAAAAAAAGTGTTTACACTTTACTGGCATTTGTTGGATTATTCCCGCAAGAATGGAAAATGGAAACCACCCTATCTTTGATATTGAACAAATCATATGTTACATCTGATTTATATTAATTAACTTTGGCCGCAGTAACATAAGTTTGGAGAGGAGCTACCATGGACATCGAAGATTTCAGCAATCCTATACCTGATCCCGACCCGAAACAAACGATAGAATGGATCGAATCAATTGAATCAGTTATTGCAAGTTTAGGGCCAAAGCAGGCAAGGAGGTTGTTACTTGATACATTGTCAGGAGCAAGAAGTGCAGGCGTAGATATCGCGAGTGTAACTTCTACACCATACCTGAATACAATTTCACCACCTCAACAACCTGATTTTCCAACAGATCTCGAATTAGAAGAACGAATTAGGGGAATAATTCAATGGAATGCAACTATATTGGTAAGTCGTGCAAATCGGGACAATTCAAACATAGGCGGACATATCTCTACCTATGCTTCAACATCACATCTCTATGAAATTTGCTTTAATCACTTTTTCCGTGGTAAAGAGGGGGTGGGTCAAGGCGACCATGTTTACTTCCAAGGTCACGCAAGTCCAGGTGTTTATGCTAGAGCCTGGTTGGAAGGACGAATTGACGAAAAAACATTTGCAAATTTTAGGAAAGAAGCACTTACAAAAGGACTTTCATCTTATCCACATCCTAGACTTATGCCTGAGTTTTGGGAATTTCCAACAGTATCAATGGGTTTAGGCCCATTAACAGCAATTCATCATGCCCGATTCAACAAATATATCCATAACAGAGGATTAGCCGACACATCAAATTCAACTGTTTGGTGTTTTATTGGAGATGGTGAGACTGATGAACCTGAGACTTTGGCGCAATTAACTTTAGCATCTCGTGAAAGATTAAACAATCTTGTGTTTATTGTTAATTGTAATTTGCAGAGGCTTGATGGACCAGTAAGAGGCAACGGGAAAATATTACAAGAACTTGAAGGTAGATTTAGAGGTGCAGGATGGGATGTTGTCAAGGCGGTATGGGGTTCTGAATGGGATGAACTTTTTTCAGCAGATGTTGATGGGATTTTATCTTCAAGGTTAGAAGAATTACTTGATGGTGATGAACAAAGAATTGCAGCGGGCGATGGTTCTTATATGCGTGAAGAATTATTTAATACACCTGAGTTAAAAGAAATGGTTTCTCACCTTTCAGATGATGAACTTGAGAAATTTAGTTTGGGGGGTCACGATTTCAATAAATTGTATGCTGCATTCAATGCTGCAAAGAAAAATGATGTAGGCCCTACTGTAATTCTTGCAAGGACTTTGAAGGGATACGGACTTGGTAAAGAATTTCAGGCAAAAAACATAACACACCAAAAGAAAAAGGCAGATCTTGAAACACTGAAATATTTTAGAGATTGTTTGGGAATACCATTTAATGATGAAGAACTAGAAGATATGCCATTTTTCAATCCAGGCCCAAACAGCCCTGAGATTATATACATGCAAAAAAGAAGGGCTGAATTAGATGGTTATATCCCGTCTAGGGTACCTGGAATTATAACATTAGATCTGCCACCTGATGAAATATATTCTGAGTTCGATGAAGGTACAAAAGGAGATATGGAAGTTTCTACAACTATGGCCTTTGTAAGATTACTTCGAACATTAATGCGTTCTTCAGAAATAGGTAAAAGAATAGTTCCAATTGTTCCTGATGAAGCTAGAACT
>CAYSJV010000070.1:0-8682 GCA_964431435.1 uncultured Candidatus Poseidoniales archaeon | reverse complement strand
AGAATAAAGGTTCAGAGTATCCGTTCGAAAATATAGAAGAAGCATTTGATTCAGTGGGATTAACTATTACTGATATCGCTCATAAAATATTGAAATAAGGTGAGTTCATGACAAATAATGCTGTTGAAAAACTAATAATTGCTGCAGACAAATTGCGTAATGATGCAAACCTAATTTCACAAAAACTGATTGATTCTTGCACACAAATAGATTGGGCTTACAATCCACTAGATTATGCTTGGAAACCTCACCAAGAATACATCAAAAGATACGGTGGACTTGGTGCTAAAACAGTAATGCTAGGAATGAATCCGGGTCATGGCATGGGTAATACTGGAATACCATTTGGATGTCCAGAACAAGTTAGAACCTATTTGAAAATAATAAATTTAGAAGTAAAACAACCAAACTCCTTACATCCAAAAAGACCTGTTTATGGATTAGAATGCCCTAAACCTGAAGTTTCTGGTAGAAGAATATGGGGGCTACTTTCAGAACTATATGGCTCTCCTGAAGATGCGCTTTCAAATGTATACATTATCAATCATTTTCCATTATGGATGTTTAACGAATTAGGACAAAATATTACGCCTAATAAATTACCATCATCTGGTGCAAAAGAATTGTTTGAATGTTGTGATTCACATTTATTAGATGTAATAGATGCACTTGGAGCAAACAGAATTATTGGAGTTGGGGCTTATGCTGAATCAATGGCTAGAAAGGCGCTTGATAAAGCAGAAAGAACAGATATAATTCTGGAAAAAATTCCTCATCCTAGCCCTGCAAATCCATTAGCAAATAAAGAGAAAGGAGCCATTTGGAGAGAAATGGTCTCATCTGTTCTGAAAAATTAAGCACACATAATGCAGGAATATACCGATTAAGCCATGAATGAAAAGTTGCCGGACTATTTCATGGTGCGTCAATTAATACGTCTAGATGATATTCACAAGGCATTTGGCGCAGTATCTGTTCTTGAAGGAATTGACTTGATTATCAACGAAGGAGATCGTATTGGTGTCGTGGGACACAATGGTTCTGGAAAGACAACATTACTCCGAACGATTTCAAAACAAAATCAAGATTTAGGTGACATAACTTTTGCACCAGCATTAAGAATTGCATTTCTCACACAAGTTAGGGATATTGAAGAAGATGCTACAATCGAAGAAGAATTGAACAGGAGGGGTAGACAATTCAAAGAGATTGAAGATGAGATCTCCTTAATAGAAACTAAAATGGCTGAACCAACTTTTTACGAGGGGGATTGGGAAAAAGATATCGAACGCTATCAAGAACTACAAGGGCTAATGGCACGTTCAGGTGGAATTGATGCTGCAGGTTCTGCAATGGAAATTCTCAAATCACTAAATCTATCACACCACCCACTTGACATGCCAATATCCAAACTATCTGGTGGTGAAAGAGCAAAAGTGGCTCTGGCAAGACAACTGGTCGGGTTGAATGAAATTGATGTGTTTTTCCTCGATGAACCTACAAACCATCTTGATATGCAAACTTTGGAATGGCTAGAAGGGTTTCTTCTTGATTTCAAAGGCGCCTTACTTATCGTCAGCCATGATAGATATTTTTTAGATCGGATTTGTAATCAAATCATAGAGATACAAGATTGTATGCTACGCACTTACAAGGGAAACTATTCAGCATATCTTAATCAAAAAGAATTATTTTTACAAACATTGGATGAACGTATCGACAAAGTTACAAAGCAAATCAAGAGAATTACTGGAGCACTTAAATCAATGAAGAGAGCAAACAAATATGACAAATCAATCTCACAAAAACATCACATGATAATGCGCTCACAAAGAGAATTGAAATGGCTGACATCAATAAAACCAAAAAAGCGTAAACAACTAAAATTCAATCTCACATCTGCAGAAAAGAGTAGTTTAGAAGTAATGACAATCGACAATGCAGAACATACTTTCCCTGAACTAGGACGACCTACTCTATCTAATGTTTCAACAGGCATACGTAGAGGACAAAAGATTGGAGTTATTGGTTCAAATGGTGTTGGGAAAACCACATTATTGAAAATAATTATAGGAGATATAAAAATAGATTCTGGACAATTAGATGTTCTTCCAGGAGTAGATATGGGGTACTTTCACCAAGACCATAGAACATTAGATTTCAAATTAACTCCAGAACAACAGATACAAAAAATAGTACCAAAAATGCCATATGGTGATCTTCGTGCACTACTGGGGCAATTCCAATTTACTCCTAACATGGTCAAAACAAAAATGGAACAACTCAGTGGAGGTGAGCGTGCTCGTGTAGCTATGCTGAAATTGTTGTTAGAAGAAAATAATCTACTACTCCTTGATGAGCCTACAAATCATCTCGATGCGGATGCTAAAATTGCAGTTGAAGATGCCCTCATGTCTTACGATGGCGCAATAGTCGCTGTTAGTCATGACAGATGGTTCCTTAATCAAATATGTGATACAATATGGGAATTAGTGGGCGATGGTGTTCTCAAAGTTTGGCCTGGAAATTATTCATACTATACTCAACAGAAAATACTCAAAAACAGATAGTGAAAATTTCATCAACTCTAACAACAAAAGTCAATTAATTGTTTTTAATTAGATTCGCTGGAATCTTCACATTCTACTTCTTGACGGTTTTCGTCGTAACATTTCTCTTCTTCACGCTCTTCATCATTTGAATTTTCAGAATCTTCACATTCTACTTCTTGACGATTTTCGTCGTAACATTTCTCATCTCGACTATCGTCATCACCGTTTGTTCTTTCTTCATCACTCTCTGTTCGATCATCTGCCATACATGCACGAGACATAAAACGAAGTTCCTCAGTTAATTTTTCCAATTTCGCTTGTAATTCCTCATTATCTCGATCTTCACTAAGCTCTTCTTCTGTAATCCGAATCTCCTCATGCAAGGCCTCATATTTGATTTCATCACAGTCAAACTTCATTGTAATATCTTTATCATCATCTGCAAATTTATGTAAAATTCTTTCACCGATACATCCTGCTCCCAAAGAGCTAATCATGAGCATCAATACAAACAAAACACTACTTCGTCCCATAGTTGTTGCAAACCGTACAAGATAAAAACATATCCGGTAGATGCATATTTAACTTACAATCTATGGTAATGGGGGTAGCAAATCATTTTGATTATTTAATTCAAATCTAGTCCTTGCTGCATTAAATCCGGCAATTTCTAATGTAGGTGGTGGTGTTTTCTTCTTACTATTCAGTAGCACACCAAGAAGAACCATCAACACAAGGGCTAGGCCGAACATTAGCATTTCTTGATTACCTACAGTATAACCTTCTGTAGTAGATATTTCTGCTTGACCATTGTCTGAATTAGTATCTTTAGTTTCATTTGCCTCAACTTCATCATTTGTATCTGGTAAATCTTCATAATAAATTAATATGTTATCAGAATCACAAAGATCACCGTCCACTAGTGAAATACATACTTGTACCTCAAAATATCCAGTAGTTCCATAAATATGAGTGACTGATTTACCCACTTTGGTTTCTTCACTATCTCCAAAACTCCAAATTACATCATCATCATTCACATCATCTTCATGATTCACTGTCACACTAAATGTGTAGGATACATTAACTACACCTTGATTAGGTATTATTAATATCGTAATTTCAAGATCATCTTTAATCAGACTATTTGGGTCTATTAATCCTTCATTTGTAACTCCATTGCAATTATCATCAACATCATTCCATCGTTCAGGGGCTGCAGGGTTTATTGATGCGTTCGAATCATTGCAATCCACATGATCTCTGAATCCATCTGCATCCATATCCAAATTTGGAATAAGGGGGTCTGTGAAAAATATTAGAATTTCCTCACCGTCAATTAACGTATCACCATCTGAATCAGGGTCAAATGGGTCAGTTCCGAATTGATTAAATTCTGTTAAATCAAGTAAACCGTCTCCATCGGTATCTAGACCTATGTAATCTTCATCGATTAATGTGTCACAATCGTCATCCACCCCATTTAGCAACTCTGTAGCAGTAGGATTAACTTGTGAATTAGAATCATTACAATCTTGAAAATCGTAATAACCATCTAAATCACCATCAATATTTGGAATCAATGGATCTGTTCCATAAATATTTATTTCATCACCATCATCCAATCCATCTGCATCCGTATCTGGATTCGAATAATTGGTTCCATGATGATGATATTCATCAAAGTCAGAAAGGTCGTCTGAATCTAAATCTGTCATGTTGAAACCTTCATCTGTGCCATTGCTACAATTATCATCAATGCCATTTAATGCTTCAATCATACCTGGATTAACTTGTGGATTAGAATCATTACAATCCCAAAACCAATACCAAGTATCTGAGTCCGCGTCTGCATCAAAAATCAATGGGTTGGAGCCATAAATATTTATTTCATCACCATCTAAAAGTCCATCTGTATCTGTATCATTGGAATTAGGGTCTGTTCCATATGTATTATTTTCTTCACCGTCTGAAAGACCATCCATATCCGTGTCACTGGAAAGTGGATCTGTTCCAAGAACTAGAACTTCTTCACCATCTGAAAGTCCATCTGAGTCAGTATCATAATTTTGTGGATCTGTGCCATACACATTTGTTTCATTCATATCGCTAAGTAAATCCATGTCGGAATCAACAAATGAGCCAGTGCCGTACACATGTAATTCCCATGAATTCCAAGTGCCTGATTGACCTGAATCCATATCTTGTACTGAAAGTGTCCAATCACCATATGCATCTTCATCCCAACACAGTACTGTTGAAAACCTCCACGTATTGTAATCATTACCGTTATCAGAATGCTCTTCAGCTAATACCGAAACTGTACCTTGTGGTGATGTTAACTTAATTTCTAAATCTCCACGATATGAATGTGATGCATCAAATATCAATTCTACAGATTCAAGTTGGATGTGTTGACTGACATTAATTGTAGAGGTAATTGCACTACCCCCATCTGGAATAGATTGGCTTACAGTTACTGGATTACTAATGAACTCAATTTCTGGTGAAACTGTTGTCCAATTTGCAGCAAGTTCGGTTGCTAAGTGTGCATCAATTGTTCCGTATCCATATTTATGATTGATATCATGCCCTGCTGCATTTTGTAACCAATCTGAGTCAGATGGATCATTGATTGTTGAAGTTCTAACAAGAATGTGTTGTACATCTCTCCAAGTCAAGTTAGGATTTGCTTCTAACATTAATGCAATTACCCCACTAACAAGAGGGGTGGCTGAAGAAGTGCCTCCGAAATCGTCAGTATAATCTCCATTAGAATAACCTCCACCGCCTACAATGTCTGTTGTATATATTCCATCCCTACCATCTGAATGTGCTGCAACAAGTGTGTTTGCACCTGGTTCAGCATACGATGATTGTGAACCTCTATCGTGGATTGCAGTTACTGAAATGGTGTATCTACTATTGGCATAGCCATCATAATTTGAATTATCATTTGAGCCTAACCCATTTCCTGCTGCCCAAGTGATAATATTTCCTAAGCCCCCTCTTCCATTTTGAATATCGTCCTCAAAGGCGGCCATCATTAATGGCCCTGGTGCTTCTAATCTCTTACCATCATCATATGGCCCCCAACTGTTGGAATAAATATCAATGGATTGTGGATAATAGTTCAAAGCATCTGCTTCCATTGAATCTGTATTACCGCATGAAATCAGCTCAAGACCTGCCAAATCAGCATCCATTGCGGCCCCTGTAACTCCATTTCCATCATTACCAACTGCTGCAGCAACTCCAGCTGCTGATGTTCCATGTCCATCCCAATTACCTGGATCTGGATCTGGATCATTACTACAGAAATCATAACTCAAACTTGCTTGATAATTAGGTGACAAATCAGGATGATCGTGATCTAACCCATCATCTACAATACCAATTGTTACGCCGCTTCCATCATAAGTATCCCATGCAGATGTGACATTTGCATCCTCACCTGAATAACCTCCATCTTGGCCTGTGTTCTGTAAATGCCATTGCTCAGAAAAGTATGTATCATTAGGAATAAGTTTCTTCGATTGTTGTTTCACTACGAGAGGATAGTATGCATCTATATGCTCTGATTCTGAAAGAGTTGTCGTTGCTTGTTCTACACTAGGGAACATAATTATCCATGTGTGTGCTAAATGAGTTGTTGGAATTATTTCAGTAGCACCCATATATTCTGCAACTGCTTCAGCCCAGTCAGAGTTTAAATCACAATTTGAATTAGGTATCACTGCAACCCACCCCTCTGATGATTCTAATTGATTATCATCATACTGGTCCATATTTCCAACTTGTGCAAATGCCGCTTTAACTGCAGGAGAATAAGAGTCAAGTCCACATTTATTTGAATTAATAGCTGTATTCCACTTTTCAGGAATCAGCGATACTTCTTCCTCATCTTGTGTTTGTAATTCACAGTAATTAGCCAAAACTAAAGTTAGAGTTGATGATATCAAAAGTGCAGCCAAAAAGACCTGACGCATGAACTACCGTTACACGGTAGGGTTTTGTGACTTCCGCCTTCAAGATAACAAAATAATCCTCAAAATCGAATTTTTGTTCTACTATTGCTGGGCGTTGCAATCATAAAGTAGACCTTAATCAGGTCACTTAGGTGAACTGATGTCAGAAGATAGAGTACCCAGAGTATTACCAATTATGGATGTTAACAGAGATTGGACAAAACCCGCAGAGGGAGACCCACTAACTTTGTATGAAATTATGAAAGAAGCAGTAGAAAAATATGGTGAACAACCTATATTTGGATACATACCTTTCAAAGATTCTCCAAGAATCCACTTGAACTACAATGAATTTGGAGGCATGGTGGAATCTATTGCTAGCAATCTCAAAGAAAGTGGCCTTAGAAAAGGTGACCGTATTGCTATGATTCTAAACAATAGTGTGGAATGGGCTGCAATGTCATATGCAACAAATTCACTTGGTGCTGCTTATACTGCAATGTATACTCACCAACATGGTGCAGAATGGGCCTACATCATTGGAGATTCAAATCCATCACTAATTGTAGTTGCAGATCCGGATGTCTTAGACAGATTGGTTGAGCACATGCCAGACAATGCTGAAGGTTGGCCAGCAATGGGTATCGTAATGACTGGTGATGAGCCAGCAAACAAGGTACCTCCAAAAGGTGTTAACTTGGTAACATGGAATGACTTCGTTGCTGCTGGAAGAAAATTAGACAGCATTGGTCAACATGAAACAGATCATACTGCACTAGCCACACTAATCTACACAAGTGGTACAACTGGAAATCCAAAAGGTGTAATGTTGAGCAATTGGAATATCTTACACAATTTGCTTTGTATGCAAGGGCGGTTTGAACTCTTTGAAGGAGATAGAACTGCTTCTTTCCTACCGTGGGCGCACAGTTTCGGACAAATGGGAGACTTACATTTCATGGTCAGAACTGGTTTGCATATCAACTTGATTTCAGATGTACTGAAAATTGTAGATGAATGTCAAGAGATTAAACCACATGCAATGTTTGCTGTACCTAGAGTATGGAATAGAGTATATGGTAAAGTAATGGCTAAGTTTGAAAAAGGACTCAAAAAGAAACTAGGAAATCTAGCATTCAAGAAAGCAAGAGCAAGAATTGCTGCAACTGGAAAAGATTGTATTAGAATTCCACCAAGTGGCTTTGTAGACAAACTAATGGACAAAATAGTATTCAAGAAGATTCGTGCAAGTTTTGGAGGAAATATGAGATTCTGTATTAGTGGTGGAGCACCGCTTTCTGCAGAAGTAGCATCATTCATACAATGTGTCGGATTTTCAATGTTTGAAGGATATGGACTTACAGAAACTAGTCCGCTAATCACATTGAATGGATGGGAAGATGATCAAAGATGTATGCTTGGTACAGTCGGAAGACCAGTTCCAGGAGTAAAAGTTGTAATCGATCAGGATGCATGGGATGACCCAGATTCAGAAGATGGTGAAATTGTAGCATATGGACCTAACATAATGATGGGCTATTGGAATAATGAAGAAGCTACAAAAGAAGTCATTCAAGATGATGGTGGATTCAGAACTGGTGATTTAGGAAGATTAGAAGATGGATTCCTAAAGATTACTGGAAGAGTCAAGGAACAATTCAAACTTGAAAATGGAAAGTATGTTGCACCCTCTCCACTAGAGGAATCTCTCAAATTGAGTAGTTTGGTAGAACAATGCTGTGTTGATGGAAGAGGTAAAATCAAGACCTTCTCAATTGTTCATCCAAATGAACATGCATTGAGAAATGGATTAGATGCGGCTGGAATTTCAAGTGCGGGTTCCTTCGAGGAACTTTGTAACAAAGCAGAAGTTCGAGAATGGGCATTGAATTCTCTAAAGGATGAAGTAATGAAAGTCAATTGGAAAGGGTTTGAAATCAGTGGAGGGGTTGTTCTAGATCATGAAGAATGGACCACAGATAACAAACTTCTAACTCCTTCTTTGAAGGTAAAAAGAAAGGCTCTATTCGACCGCCACGAGACTGCATTAGCAGAACTAAAATAAACAAAATTTTTCAATTGGAAATTCGATTTTTCAATTGGAAATTATTTGACGTATTTAGCAAGTACTTTGCTAAAGAAAGGTGGTACGTCTGTTGCCA
>CAYSJV010000069.1:0-8803 GCA_964431435.1 uncultured Candidatus Poseidoniales archaeon | reverse complement strand
GGGTTAAATCGGGGTTTGGTAAATCAGTTGCACTATCTAGTCCCAAATCCTTGACTTTTCGCTCAATTTTACGAAACATTCTATCTTGTGTGATTGGCAACTCATTTACTCTTATTCCGCTTGCATCATAAACAGCATTCAATACAGCTGGCAAGATTGGTAACAATGGCCCCTCTCCGGCCTCTTTCGCACCAAATGGTCCTTCAGGATCATTTGATTCAACAATAATTGGATATACGTTAGGCATCTCATGCACAGTAGGAATTTTGTAGTCTAACAAATTAGGATTCAATAAATGTCCAGTCCTTCCATACTTCATTTCCTCACTCAGAACTTGCCCAAGCCCCATATGGCAAGACCCAATAATCTGCCCTTCTACTGCTAGTGGGTTTAGTGCTTTACCACAATCATGGGCAGCCCACACATTCAAAATATTTGTTTTCCCTGTTTCTAAGTCTACTTTTACTTCTGCAACATATGCTGAAAATGAATAAGCCGGAGCTAGTCCTGCAGCGGCTCCTTTGTGCATCTTACCCATAGGAGGTGTCCTATAAGATCCCGATGATACCAATGCACCTTTGTCTTCTTGTGCCTTGTGGAGTGCCTCCAAATAAGAAACACCAATCGTAGGGTCTTTCTTTGAATAAATCCGGCGGTCACCTATTACCAACTTGCTTGCATCTTCGCCCGTAATTTGAGATGTTGCTTCTAACAACCTCTCTCGCATTACCATTGATGCACTAATTGCTGCATTAGCATTCATGAATGTGACTCTACTGCTGTAAGAACCCAGATCTACAGGTGATGTGTCAGTTTCTTTTGATTTGACTCTTATCATATCCATTGGTAATCCCAGAACTTCAGCAACGCTTTGTGCAACCACTGTGTCACTTCCCTGGCCTATTTCAGCTGCACCAGTATGGACCGTTACTCCTCCATCCATGTCTATTTTCAAGTGAACAGTTGCATGCGGGAATTTATTTGGATCCCAATGGATTGGTAACCCCGAACCTGAAATAAAGAATCCACAACCGATTCCTATTCCGTGACCAAGAGGCAATTTCCGGAACTTTTTGTTCCAATCAGATGCTTCCATAACTTTTGTCAAACATTCTCTCATCCCCATGCTTGTAATTCTAAATCCCGTGATTGTGGCACTATGTGGAGGGAGTAGGTTTGCTAATCTGAATGTAATAGGATCAACTTCCAACTCTTCACAAATAGAATCAATCCCTACTTCTACAGCACATCTCGAATTTACAGCACCATGCCCTCTCATAGCACCCGATGCAGGTTTGTTTGTCCATACTCTAGCACCGGTGTAATGAAATGAACCAATTTCATATGGGGCGGTATGCAAAACACCATTGTAGTAGGTGGTAACATGTCCAAATGAAGCAAATGCCCCTCCATCAATCAACGCATCAGTTTCGATCCCACTAATTCTACCTTCATTGTCAGCATGGATATTCATTTCAATATGAGATGGATGTCTCCCCCTATTTACCCAAAAAACTTCTTCCCGATCAAATGTTATTCTGACAGGTCGGCCAGATTTTCGAGATAATATTGCAGCACACATTTCATGAGGAAATGGATCAGATTTTCCACCAAACCCACCACCTACAAATGTTCGAATAACATTGATTTGATGCATTGGTATCTCCAATACATCTGCCAATGCTCGATGGAGATAATGTGGCACTTGCTGAGGGGTAAATAATTGGAGTCTTCCATTAGGATCCCAATGGGCTACAACAGCATGCGGCTCTGTAAAACCGTGATTTACTCCCGCAAATTTCCACTTAACCTTGCTAGAGGCAAGCGCATCGTTAACATTTTTTATGTTTCCAAATTCCTGAAATACTCTTTTTTGAATGTTAGAACTGCCAATGTGATACTTCCCTCTATCATGTATTGGTTCCTCAGCATCATCAAGCCCCTTCTTCATGTCATGAACAGGGTCTAATATTTCGTATTCAACTGAAATATTGTTTATTGCTTCAATTGCTGTATTTTCATCAATAGCTGCTACACATGCAACCAAATCACCGATATGCCTGACTTTGTCATAAGCCATAGAATGCTCATCCTTTGTGACAGGCAAAACTCCAAATTTATTGGGGCTTTCTATACCTGTGGCAACTGCTAATACACCTTCTATCTTTTCCGCAGCGCTTGTATCTATAGATTTAATCCGGGCATAATGATGTGGTGATCTGAGAATTTTTCCAATTATTTCATCGGGAAGTCTAATGTCATCACCATATTGTGCTTGCCCCATTACTTTCCATCTTGAGTCAACAAGCGGTGTTCTTTTTCCAATAGCACTTCCAGTAACTAATTCATCATGCTTTTGAGGACCTTTTGGTTGCTGTAATTTACCACCTTGACTTTCAGGTATTTTTTCTTGGTCTCTAAGGCTACTGAATTTGTCCTTGCCCCCACTACCCGGCCTTGGAAACGGTATTTTTCCTGGTTGTTGTTTATATCCATCAGCCATTCAATCACCTATTTCAAATCAGTTGGAACTCCTGTGTGCGGATCTGATTTTGCATCAGTCGCATCTGGGGTAAGTTTACTATCTGCAAGTATTTTTGCAGCAGATTTCACAGAATCAACAATTGGTTGGAAACCTGTACATCTGCACAGGTTACCATCAATTGCAGACTTTATTTCATCATCCGACGGGTTTTGATTATTTTCTAGGAGTGCAGAAATTACTACTAGGAAACCGGGGGTACAAAATCCACATTGACTTCCTCCATATTCAGTAAATGTTTGTTGAATTGGATGCAAATGATGCCCATCAGCCAATCCCTCCACTGTTGTAATTTCACATCCATGCGCTTCTTGAGCTAATGTTAAGCACGATAGTCGAGGTTCACCATCAATTAGTACTGCACAGCAGCCACATGTACCCATGTCACAACCTCTTTTTGTTCCTAATTTCCCAAGGTTGTCACGAATCACGTCTAATAGCACCGCGTCATTCTCGATTACTGTTTTGAATACATCTTGATTTACATTGGCTACCCAATCAATTTGTGGTGATTTTGGTAGCATTGAAACATATTTCTTTGGAGTAACCATCTGCGTCGCCGTAGGCGACGATGAAAACAGACTCTTTGATGCTTCGCATATTTGTTAAATGTATCTTATCTTGTTCTAACAACTTCCCAATCTTCTTTTCCTGTTTCAGGGTCTATCCAATCTGAATCTCCAGGTAATATCAAAGAATCTCCGAAATTCGCAATCATGCTCGCAAGTTGGTTATGACTTACTTTCAAATTCTCCCAAGGTATTGAATTATCAGAAAGCCTGAACCAACGCTTCATACCTCTCCATGATCTAACTGCTCTTGACCATAGTTTCAGATGCAGTCTTGCAGATATCGGCCACCAGAACAATAACACTACGACTAAAAGAGTCCACGGAACTAATTTTAAAAATGGCAAAATTAATCCAGGCAGTGCGGTATTCTGTATTGGACTACTATCTGCAGCGATAAACCAACCGATTCCTATGCTTGCAATAACCCACCAAATGGGATAAAGAGCAAAACTCACAATTAATTTGTATGATCCCTCTCCTGAAGAACCAGACTTTGCTTCAGAAATTACATGTTTTGTTAATATTCTTGTGATATAGTAAGGGATTAAATTACCAATTAATGCACCCCACGTAATTAATCCAAATAGCCATGCATAGGACCAAACAAGTTTCACAAAATTAGTTGCTAGGTCTTTCTTAGATTTTCTCATGTTTCGGTCTTGTACTTCCCAAGGCTGCAAATTGTATTCTTTTAGGATAGAATCATAATTTTCCATTTGACCCCTTAACCTTCCAGCTTCGTCCTCATTGTTTACCCTCAACCAATGCCAAGCTGCTCTCACCCTTCTAGCCCCGAGTACAGATTCAGAATGACTGGGGCGTGAGATTTTAGCGCCCGACTCAGCCATTCTATAGGCTCTGACCATTGCTCGAGTTCTCCATGCTAGGTCTCTCTCTTCCCATGACTCTTCAGCATGATTACATCTGTGAAGTTCAATTTTTATCAGTTCTGTAACTTCGTTAATCCATGCTCTGTCTTCACAATCATCTGGATGATTTTTACGCAAATTATTATCTGCTACTGGTGCACCTTCTTCTCCAGGTAATGGTGGTAACTTCATTTGTCGGTTTACTTGTATTGTAGCTCTTTCTCGAAATTTATGTTGATCTGTATAATGTATGCCAATTGGCACAATTATAGGGTCATTCCTGTTTTTTTCTCTTGCTTCTCTTGTTGCTTGTAAGATTATTCTGGCAGTACCACTTCTTACTCTAACAGGATGTGGTTCTAAGTGTGCTTTACCTTCAGGGTATATGGCAATCCTCCCTCCGTCAGAAACAACTTCAGATAATGTGTCTATCAATCCTGTATTTTTGTTACTCCTACTATCCGTGTTTCCCACTTCTTCTTTCTTTATATCATCTGCACGGTAAACTGGTTTTGCACCTACAGCCTTGATTACTCTACCCAGTATTGGAACTTTGAAAAGAGTATGTTTTGCAGCAAAAGTCATTTGACCGGGGATTGTCGAAAACATGAGCAAGGGGTCAATCATCGCCCCAAGGTGCCAAGACATGAAAATCACGCCTCTATCTGTAGGTATTGTATCTGCATCTACTACTGTGATTTCTCTAAACCATGTATCTGTGACTGAGCGCATTAATCTTCTAATGCCACGATAACTTCTGCTAAGTTCACCTAATTCTTTTGGATCATCTGGCCACTGCACAACGCATCCCAAGCACTACTCTGTTATCTTGAATTCGCATGTCATCTTAAATGATAATCAAAATTACATATTAGCGTTAGGTTCAATATTCCCCAAGTGTTGCACAATACTAGGTGGACATATTATGCGTATTTTCAAGTATGTTTTTTGTTTGTTTGTTGTTGTATCTTTCTCAGCACCAGTTTTTGTCACACCTGTAAATTCTATTTCTAACAATATTGTTAGTTTTACTATTGCTGAACAAATGTGGTGGGACGATACCTCTATGGATTTAGACAAGGATGGTATACATGATGCTATTTGGAAGGCTATCGATAGTACTCAGTATGATTGGGTTGATGAAAATGGCCGTATAGGAGTTATTGTTGATTTTGATCATCTACCTACACCAGATGACGAAAAAATGCTTAATGATAGAGTAGACTTTGTACATTTCTTTACTTACCATCTCATCGATAGTATTGCAGGCTCTGTAGCAGTAGAAGATCTCCAAGAACTTTCTCAATTACCGGGAGTTGTAATGGTAGAATTGGATGGAATCATGCAAATAGCCAACTCAGATGCCAAGGACACTCATGGCGTATGGGGAGTTTATGAAGAGACTGGCTATGATGGTTCAGGGGTTTCTGTTGCAATTATCGATACAGGAATTGATGGGAGTCATGTTGGTTTAGACGATCAGGATGATGACAATAGCACTCATGATCCAAAGATAATTGCATTTTATGATGTAATTAATAATCCAGGTCTGACAAATGGTACAGAGGTGTTCCCATATGATGATCAAGGACATGGGTCGCATTGTGCAGGTACAACTGCAGGAACAGGAGCCCCTCTTTTCGAGCATACCGGAATGGCTCCACAAGCAAATTTGGTTGGTGTGAAGGTATTGGATGAAGGTGGCTCAGGCTCCTTTGGAGGAGTAATGATGGGAATGGAGTGGACGGTTGATAAACGTCATGAGTTCAATATTCGTGCTGCTAGCATGAGCCTTGGTGGTTTTGGAATAATTGAGTTAGGTAGTTCTGAGGAGGAAAGTGTCGCAAGAATGGCAAATGAAATGGCAAGATCGGGGATTGCACTATTCATAGCGGCAGGTAACAATGGTGTGTCTGGACAAATCGGAACTCCAGGTAGTGCAGAAGATGTCATTACAGTAGGTGCGCTAGATAAGGGTGATGACCCCGGAATTGCAATTTATTCTAGCCAAGGACCAACTGAAGAGGGAAGAGTAAAACCAAATGTGGCTTATGTTGGTTCTAATGTAATGTCAGTAGAAGCTAATTCAGTTACTGGATATACAGACATGTCGGGAACTAGTATGGCTACTCCAGGTGCTGCTGGTGTAGCTGCATTGATGTATCAGGCAAATCCGGAACTCTCCCCCTTTGATATTCGTAATATTATGCAAGAAACCGCCGAATACCGACCGTGCCATCATGCAGCTGCAAATGAACCCTGCCTTGAAGATTTGAATCTCAAGCCGAGACAGAACAATGTGTATGGACATGGTGAGGTTCGCGCACTTCCTTCTGTTTTAGAGGCCGCCAATCAGGTATACGGTCTCGATGTTAGTATGAACATAACACTTGATGAACAATTAGGGGAATATAATAGAATACATATATTCCCAGGTGATAAAATTGAGTTTACTACTACAAGTTCACCATCTACAGTTCAATGGAGAACTTGGGATTTAAGAGACGAATGGATGGACATTCCAGAATATGTTGCAGGTAGTGATGATATCTCATTGTCCCATTCACTAATTGTTGATCGTTTAGCCTATTTACCCGGAAATCCAATTGAAGGAAATCAGACCTTATTACTTAGAGCAATCAAGTCTAACAACGCATCTATCGTTAATACAGTACAAATACACGTGACTGGAGAAACACCGATAAATTTTGAAGCGGAATCAGGAGATAACACAGTTCTAGTTGTAACCTTAATTGCAATAATTATAGTTTTATTGAGCGCTCTTGCAACTAGCATAGTGATATTACAAAAAATGTCTGGGGAGTCACTAAGTGAAATTATTTGGAATCGTACTGAACCAAAAGAAGCAATTTTGGTTGAAAAATAGTGCTAGCACGAATACGAACGCTCTAAATCGAGAATAGTTTGGGGTCTTCATGCGGCGCAGATTGCTAGCAATGCTAATGCTCGGAATTTTTGTATCAACTACCACTTCTGCAGGGTTGACTTACAAGATTAACCCATTAGGAGATACTTCAAAGATTGACTCGGATTTAATTGAGTATTTTTCAGTAGAAGAATCGATAGAAATTATAGTTCAATTTGATGCACCTATGGATGATGAAAGGTGGAATGAAATAGAATCAATCGGTTTAGATAAATTAGGCGAAATGAGTATTCTTCATGGTGGTTTGCTAGAAGGCACTCCAACACAAATTAGAGAGTTATCATTGATGGAAGATGTATTTTTTATTGAAAGAAACCGCCAATTGGAGCATTTTTATTTGCCAGGTGATCCTACTAACCCATCTGCAATGATGCATGAAACTGTGCATGTCGTTAACTCTTCTTTGTCGTGGCATAGAGCAATAATTGATCGTGATGGGCAAGTTGTTTTTGATAACCTTGCATTTGCTGAATGGGACGGCGACGGAACAACTGCTGTAGATTTAGATACAGGAATTGATGGCGAGCATCCCGATTTTGATTGTGGAGAACCATGGACTGGAGAGAAATTAATTTGGTCAGCAAAGTGGTCGGGAGTTGCTTGGATTGATGCACCTAATTGTAATTCAGATACTTCTTCAGGACACGGAACTCATGTTGGAGGAACTATTGCAGGAAATGGAGATGCAAGTGCCGGGCGTAGGCTCGGTACAGCGAAAGGTGCTCAAATTGTAGCATTGGGTACTGGTGATGGTGCAAGTATTTTTGCTGCGGAACAAGGGCTTGAATGGACTTATGAAAATTCACGACCGGGATTGAATAACTTCAATATTAGAGTCGTTTCAAATTCATGGGGAACAAATGGAGATTACGACCCATCGAATGTGATATCTCAGCTAACAAATAAACTGACTTATGAAAACGGTGTGGCTGTTATTTTTGCTGCATCAAATTCAGGAGGAAGTGGGGCAGAAGGCGATGATGATTTGCGCACCAATGTGTATGCAAATACACCTTCCGCAATTTCAGTTGCTGCACTAACACATGACGGAGGTGCAGTAACATCTTTTTCATCAAGAGGGTGGATTAATCAGCAGCATACATGGCCTGATGTTGGTGCTCCCGGCAGAGATATCTGGGCAACAGCACCACGAGCAACAGCCATAGATGCATCCACTAGAACTCAGGGTGATTTGTATTACATGTCTATCAGTGGTACTAGTATGGCTACACCTCATATTGGAGGTATTGCAACTGTATTGATTGATGTTGCGCCCTCATTAGGAGCTGCGCATTATCAATATGAAGATCATGATGAAGGTACATCAATGGTAACTGGCCAACCAGCACAAGGATTTCAGAGTGCAGAATGGTTCAATTCTAATGATACTGTTGTACATGAAGTCGAATTAATACTAGAATTAACAGCTCAATACGATATTTTGAGAAATCAGTGTGAAGAAGGTAATGATGAGGATGACTGCAACGACATACCAGAGCAATGTTATGTTTCAAATCAGACAAATAGGTGTCATGATTGGAGAGTCGGGCATGGTTTGGTTCATGTAGATCATGCTGTAGCTTTGGCGAGAACACTCCAATTGTTGAGAGATTCAGATGGAGATGGTTTTGTAGATAGTCCTGAAGTAACAGTTTGGGATGCAAATGAGTACTACATGGATATGCTTGATGTTCGGGAGATTCTTCTTGAAACAGATCAATTGAGACATGCGTGGAAAGGTGAATGGAGTCATTTTAACAACGGTGACACCAGCACTTTTGGAACCTATTCAACCGATGACCGGCATTATGTTTGGGTTCCAAATGGTACCACCGAGATGCAAGTAGCGTTCACATCACTCGAATACGATATC
>CAYSJV010000068.1:0-8900 GCA_964431435.1 uncultured Candidatus Poseidoniales archaeon | reverse complement strand
GATTGTAGCAACATTTTGTGTTGCTGAATAAGAATACACTTCAAATTGAAAACTGATATTTCCAACTTTGGAATATGGCGACAAAACACCAATTTCAATGCTCACAGATTCATTTGGTGCTAAATAATAATCATTTTCTTGGCCAAATATTGCAACTTCCCATCCTGAAAATTCAAATCTGTCTTGCTCTTGAAACGGCATTACATTTCCAAATTCGTCTACAGGACGAACAGAAACATGAAACTGACTTTCAATATTTCCTGTATTTCGATATTGAATGGGAACTCGAATATCTGAACCAGGATCTATTGTAAATACATCTTCAATTGTATCAATAGTTAGGTTATGGTGTTGAATAACTTCTATTGAAAAATTGTACCATGCACGTCCACCATCTAAATTTGAAATCGCAACAATTCCCCACGCATATGGGAATTCTGCTAATGGACTCCCTTCTATTACGGAGGGGACATTTATCGTAAACTCAATTTGAGCCTGACTTGTAGATTGTATTTGTATTACTTCATTATTTGATGTATCTTGGCCTAAATTCCAGCTCGATGACCAGTCAGTATCACTTGTTAATGAAATAGTCACATTATCATCTACACTTGCATAATTACTCAAATTTAAACCCAAGGTTGTAGACGTGTTCTGTGCGATGACAAAATTACTCCCACTTTCAAATTGCCATTGTAAATCAGAGTGTTCTTTAATCAATATACTGATATTTGTCCATAATACTTCGTCATCTACATCCCATTTTAGAGACACTATACTAGCACCTAATGCTGCAGATGAACTGATTTGTAGTGTGAGTAAGTATTGTTGATTAACTGCACCACTAACTAGTATTCTATCAATCAATGGATTAGTGATGTTGTCCTGCAGACTAATATCATTTGATAAATTTTCAACTGTAAGAATTACTCCTAAGGAACTTTGACCATTATTGGAATATTCGATAGGAATAGATATTCCTTCAGATCTGTATCCTGTAATTTGATTTTCAATAGAGGTATGGAATTCACCAATGTTGGCATTTGTGCTACAGCAGATGTTTTCTAGAGTGGAGTCGTCAGAATTTTTTTCAAGAATATACATGCTAGAACTGAGTAGCAATATACTTGTTAAAAAAAATACATCTCTCCATTCTTTACCTCTCATATATCCCTCTGAACTAACAATTGTTATACGCATTTTGTTCTAAATCATCAATTATTCACTAAAATCTTAGTTGGTATTCAAGAGTGAAACCCCCTTCCGTTATGCATGAGCCCACCTTTTTGGCCATTCAAAAAGAAGCAGCCGGAATTAGAAATAGTTCCTGAATCTAAGATAATTCAATATGGAGTTTCAGATGAGAGTTCGGCTGAGAAAGTATTGGATGATCGCAGTCATTTAGAAGATGAAAGTTATAAATCGGCAATGGACAAATTAGGTTTGATTGGCAGCGATACAGATAAACCGATTACAGAAGATAAAGCTTCGGAAGAGGCAGATGCAATTGCTCCTGTTGTGACTGAGGATGTGGCTACAATAACTAGTGGTGAGCCCGAATGGGTTGAAAATGAACAGGATGGGTATTGGTACAAAAAAATGGATGACGGTAGTTGGGACCCTCAAGCATACGTCCAAACAGAATCAGGAGATTTTGAACCATATTCTTAATTCGTTTTTGCACTTTCCCTTCTTCTTCTAAACTCAAGAACAACTTCTTCGCGCAACTTCCTTTCTCGCACCGCAAGTCTTTGCTGTACAATCCTTTCAATATGTGGATTCAATATTGATAACATTTGACCAATATCTAATTCCTCACTGCAATGCTCACATTGCAATGCATCTAAAGAAAGTGTGTGATTATGTTCTTCTTGCTTTGTTTCATATTCGTAAAGTGAAGACATCCCGGTGGGATCCTTTGCCTTACGTACCCTTCTTTTCTTGGCTTTTTTTGGGGCTGTAGCAACTGCATCGGCACTCCTAGAGTGAAGACTTTGAAATGATGCAGATTTATCTCCTTCAAATTGTGCACGTTGTGCGTTTTTCTTCTTTAGTTTAGTTTCGTTAGGCTCTAGCGAAAATGTAACTGCTGAACTCATAAATGCCTTCCCATTCTCACTTCCAAAATTCTGTATGTCATTCATAGTAAGCCGTCGGCAGGGTCGAAGGATGTAATATAAACATTCCTTTGAATTTTTATCGCTAAACAATGTTTTCACGAATTAATGAATTATTCCAAATCATATAATCGGACCAATAATTGAGCCTACATAAATTAGTGACGCAGCAGATACTGTAATCAGCACATTGTCATCTATTATTCCGAATTCATAGCGTTCAATTATTGAAGCAACAATTGCTGAGATAATGCCCCATATTGGAATTGGTGTGGCTGCTAAACTAGCTAAATAATACCCTGATGGAATACATACTATTGCCATAAAAATATTACCAATCGCACTTTTTGTGCGTTTTTTGAAAACCATGTTTCTTGCAATTCCAGTCACCCCATCGCCAAATGCCATGTATATTACCGGTATTATTGCTAGATATGGATCATCCATAAGCACCCATAGCAGATAAACTGAGATTCCTGCCATTAAGCAAAAATTCACATCATTCATGTTTTCTTTTGTTTGTACCCAGTATAATATTTTTCCAGTTTTGTAGGGAATATAAGTGGCAACCGCCATCACCATCCCTATTATCAAAGGATAAGTTGGGGATGTAAAAACAAGAGGGCATGCTATTGCGATTGCGCCACCTACTAGCATGTGTAGGATTTTTCGATTGTAATAAATTGCAACATTTTTCTTTTGGCCCATTGAGCAAAATATATTGTAAGTGATTTTAGTTGCAAACAAAATGACAGTTGCATATATAGTCAAACCAATGACCCAATAAATTTCAGAATTCATATTGATTACCTAATTTCGAACAGGGTCTGGTAAACATGTTATCAAATTGGAAATATCTAACTCTCCACCATGTATGGGCACACGCAGTTCAAATTCGGAACTCACTTTAGGATCTATTTCCCCAATTTCTCCAATATGTACTCCATCTACCTCAATTTTACAACCCCTCCCCTCTAACCAAGGCCCATCTTTGATAGGTATCCACTCAACTGTTTGAGTTTGCATAAGGCCCATGTCTTTCAATAGGGTTTGCACAATGCCTCTCGAATTTGCAAATCCTGAGCCACGTTCAGCGGCAAGCCAGGCAATTCGGTTTGAGTTATTGTGAGATCTCACAACTGTACCTAATTCGTATACTTTTTGTGGTAATTCATGGTGTTTATTTGTCGCTAGCAATCGCATTAAACTTGGTAAAACTGATTGGCGTAATATTGTATGCTCAACTGTTATGGGATTTGCGATTTCAGATAGTTCCCCAAAATGATTCCATCTCATAAGTTCAAATTCATCTTTTTGGTTTGATAGTGTTAAACTTTGAACTTGCTGGAATCCATGTCCTTGTATACTATCTCTAATTCTACGATGGTATTCTGCATGCTCAGATGGGATGCCTGGTAGTGGGCTTTTGGGGATGTCTTTTCCTATATTTTCATATCCATGTCCAATTGCAACTTCTTCAACTAAATCTATCGGATGTAAAATGTCAAATCTCCATCTGGGCATTTTAATCTTCAAATAATCTACTTGTGAATTTCCTTCAGGAGTTGTAATCCGTCCTGCAAAGTCCCCCCCCATTCTGTTTATTGCCGCTTTTAATGTTCCATCATCAAATTGTTTTCCAAGGATATCTTCTAGTAAATCTACTGATAATAAATGTTCAACAACTGAACCATCAGGAGTTGTAATTTGTTTGTTATGACAATCATTTATTGATATAGTTTCTACAGTACCCCCTCTTGCTGAAAATGCTAGACAAATTAGTAAGAGGGACGCCTCACATGAGTTTTTTTCCCATCCGGTTACATCTATGAAAAAATCAGTAGTACTTTCTTTTACAGTAGTGTGATTACCATTGATTATTGGTGGAAATGACAAAACTTTATCATCGTTATCTACAATTACGGGATATCTACTCATTGATTCTAGAAGGTGGGCATAATCGATTCCTTTTGGATGAGATTCTAGTATTTCTTTAATGCTCATTTCATGATTCATTGCCAAAGGGATAAATTTGTAATTTTCATCAACAGCTTTTACTTTAAATGGTGGAGAAAGAGATGACAAATCATGCACTCCAATTGATGCACGTGAGCGTCCTCTGCCTAAACTAAAGTGAAGTTTTTCTTGATGCTCCATTAGGCCTTGAATAAAATCATCTTTTTCTTGGAATGTTTTTCCAACATCTACCCCTTTTACGATTGCACCATAGATGATTGGGCGTATATGTTCTAAGTCAACCTCTACATCTAATGTTACATTGCTAGAATTTGTCTGAAGAGATGGAGTTGCTTCTGAATCATGGAGGAATGGGCGAATAACGTGTGCCAGAGTCTCTGCGGACAACATATCAGGTCTATCTGGAAAAACTTCTATTTCTATTGACTCATCATCACAACTTTCTACTGAGCAACCGATTAAGCCTAATCTTTCGACAAGTAGTTGCGGGTCGTGTACTATATCATATCTTGATTGAATGTAACGAAGTGACTCATGACTGATGTTAATTGTTGGCATATGATCATCTCAATTGTTAAACCAGTGTGGTAATGGTCTGTCGTAGCCAATTAATCTAAGCCCAGATATTGCTGCAGTTTCATAATCCAAAGCTCTTAGATTTTTTCTGGATAATTTATCTATACTATCAATGCCAATTTCAACTAAATGACCCTTGATTTCTGCTGATATTTTCTCAAGCCAACCATCACTCTCACTTTCTTGAGAACATACAATTTGTGAACCAGATGCAACACAAATAATCACGTCTTTTGCTGTAATGTCCCAATGCAACTTTACAATTGTTGGTTGTCTATTTCCTTTAATTCCGTTTGAATTGATAGAGCGGCCTATGCGTGGAAGTGCAGAAGATACGTGAGCTCTAGTAGAACTCATCAAGTCAACAATACATCCATCAAGATCATGCATACTCAACATATGGTGCAGTTTTTCAACCCGTTCAATGCCACCCGAAATTAGTAACAATTTTTCTTGTTTTTGAATACTTCTTAGTGCTACGATTAATCCATCTATTATTTTTGCACTCATGTTAGGAATATCAGATATATCAAAAACTAATCCATCACAATTATTCATCCATTTAATTTTAGAGGAAATATTGTTTGTGTTTACTTGGAGTAAATCATTTTGTTTAGGATTACTTTGTACTATTCTCATTCCATTTTTCGAATTGCTTTTACCAGAATTTGTGGAATTAATATGTGGGATACTTAATCCTAATTTTTTTCTTTCGGGCAAATCTTCAGGAAATTCCCTGTCGCCTAATAGAACTACTGTGTCAACAGTATCTGCGATAATTTTCCCACGATCGTCTTCAGCCGGAGTAATTCCAATTTGTGTCCAATCTCCAGTGCATTGTGAATTCGGGGCAATAATATTTTGAATATCAGTAGATTCAGTAACTAAGCAGATTACGTCACCGGGAATCTGTAAACTTTCATCCTCAATTTCCTTATTTATTTTATCAACATCATCCTTGCTTAATGTGGTGATTTTAGCACCATTTCCTACTTTAGGGCATCTTCCGTTAACTATGATTCTACCTCCAGTCATTCCTAAACCAGAATCTCTACCAACATCTCCATGGATAATAATTGTCCCACCAGACATAATTTCTCCAACCTTTTCACCGGCATCTCCTCTTACAATCACTAGCCCACCTGATATTCCTGAACCAACACTATCTCCTGCACCATCCCTTACTGTGATTTTTCCTGAATTCATCTTGTATCCGAGGTAGTTCCCTACATCTCTTTCAACGATTAGATTCCCTCCTGAATTCCATGCACCAAAGAAATCTTGTGCTGAACCTTCTAGCGTAAATGTACCTTCGCCACAGAGAATGCATACCATATCCTCCAAATCACCTAGTAATCTGATTCTTCCCTTTTTTGGTAAAGCGGGAGAAATCCCCATCTCATCTTTTTTTGGTAGAGGTTCTCCATCACGGGTCCAGCCAATTTTTATTGTACGATCTAACTCTAGTGCTTGCTCAAGCAATTTGGACAAATCTCTGTTCAATTTTAAACTCCTAATTACCTCGTCCCGCAATTCGACCACTAATCCCCCGTGCACCTATCATCAATAAATCGAACCCGCCATAAAGCACAATATTGATGGATATTGACAACTTTATTGGTGTGCGGAGCATAATTTACGACATACGTATCAGTCGTAATTGTTATTTGGCGTCTGTCTAGAGGGACGTATGGGAATGGTATGGTAGTGAAGGTTGCGATAAATGGATACGGTACAATTGGAAAGCGTGTTGCAGATGCTATATCCTGTCAAAATGATATGGAGATTGTTGGGGTGACTAAAACAGGCCCAAGTTTTGGATGTGAACTTGCAGTGAAAAATAATTTTGATCTGTATAGTACTGCAGAGACCACCGAATCTGTTAGAAAATTTCATGAAGAAGGATATGATTGTAAGGGTACAATAGATGATTTGCTAAAAATATCTGACATTGTTGTGGATTGTTCTCCAGGTAATTGTGGAGAGGCGAATCTATCTAAATATCGTGAAGCAGGAGTGAAATCGATATTCCAAGGTGGAGAAAAACACTCACTTACGGGGATGTCGTATACATCTAGTGCGAATCACACTGAGAATCTCGGTGTTGACTCAACTCGCGTAGTGTCTTGTAATACAACTGGATTATCTAGGACTCTGGTACCATTGCATACATATGTCAAAGGAATGGGGAAATTGAATGTGAATTGTGTGATGATACGTAGAGCTGCAGATCCGGGAAATTCATCTAAGGGTCCAATAAATGCAATAAAACCAGTTCTCAAAGTACCTAGCCACCACGGCCCTGATTTGATGACAGTAGAGCCTGGAATTGATATCACCAGTCTAGCTGTAGCAGTGCCTACAACTATTATGCATGTACATGCGATTACAGTTCAGCTTCCACCAGGCCATGGTTTATCAACTGAAGGAGTACTTGAGTTGTGGTCACAAACCCCAAGAGTCATCATAATGAATGGTAAGAATACCCGTATTACTTCAACAGCTGAAGTTATGGAGATGGCACGAGATATTGGTCGTAAGTGGGGGGATTTACACGAGATTTTTGTATGGGAAGACGGAGTTAGTCTTCTAGGCGACAATCTGCATTATTTTCAAGCAATCCACCAAGAAAGTGATGTTATCCCTGAAAATGTAGATGCAATTAGGGCAATGATGGAACTCGAAAGCGATTGGAGTGCTAGTGTGGAAAAAACAGACTCTGCAATTTCAGCCGCTAATTGAGTGTTTTTTTATAATTTGGAAAAGATACCTAGTTACGCTTGTACCTGATAAAATGAAAAAGGGCATATGCTTCGCATATGTTGGTAAAGATGAGAAATGTCCGGTTGAACCTGTTTATTGTAGTCCTGATGACTCTAAGCATATTCGCCTGTATTCCATCTTCGTTAACTTATTTTTCAGGAGAGAATTCCTCGTTTTTCACTGAGTTTGAAAATTTTGAAGATGAACAGCGTGAGGCAACTATTGCAGCAGCATATTGGAGTAAAGCACCTGAGCCAATTAGTGGTGATACCATAATTGAACATAGTTCTGGTAACCTGCATGTTGTGACAGGGACACACGATCCATTAGTAGATGTTCCACACATTCCGATATCACTAAGAAACATGAATATTCCTTTTGAAAACCAAATATATATTGTTCAATTACATACCAACAATGCTGAAGAAATGTATCAGTTGTCTAAAATATACGAACTAGAATTACTAGATGTACTTCCAGATACAGCATGGGTTGTTAGATTGCCATCAAATGCTGAAGCGGTATTGTCTGTTCTTAAGATGGAAGATTCAGTGAGATGGGTGGGGCCTCAACACCCCGCATGGAAACTAGATTCATATTGGTTAGAATATATAGGGGATGATTTGCTAGGCTCAGAACTTACTTTTATCCCTACACCTGATTTAGGTGAAGTTAAATTGAATAAACTAAGTACTGATGTAAGAGAATTCAATGTGGATTTCATCAAGTGTGACCCCTGGTTATGTCAAGTTTCACTATCAAAGGAGACACATACTTCAGATGTTCTTAATTGGCTGGCCCATGATGATCGAGTGCTTTACGTTGGACGTTCTATCCAATTAGAATTGACAAATTATTATGCAGCAAACACATCGGGTATATCAGCAACAAAAATGTGGGATGGAGGTTTAGATGGGACTGGAGAGGTAGCATCAATTTCAGATACAGGATTAGACAGCGATCATGGTGATTTTGGTAGTAGGGTAATCTCAATTCACAGTAATTTTGGATTGGATACTAGTACGGCAGATGCAAACTCAGGACACGGGACTCACGTGGCAGCAACATTACTTGGTGATGGGAGCGGTGATTCTACTGCACAAGGGATTGCCCCCGAGGCATTACTGCATATGTACCAATTGGAAGCTGATCTGTATGGTGTACTTGGTCGAGTAGGTTCAATGTATGATATGCTCAAGGATGCACATACATTTGGTGCAAGACTACAATCAACCAGTTGGGTAGATTCAATTGGAATTGGTGAATATACCTCAGATAGTAGATCAGTCGATATGTTTCTTAATGATTATCAGGAGTTTGTAGGGGTTTACTCAGTTGGAAATAATATGAGTGGTCAATCATCCACGATTGCACCACCTTCTACTGCAAAAAATGCACTTTCCATTGGTTCTTCAACAAGTGGAAGCCCAGGGACTCCCGCAGCAGGAGCAGTTGATTCTAAGTCAT
>CAYSJV010000067.1:0-9036 GCA_964431435.1 uncultured Candidatus Poseidoniales archaeon | reverse complement strand
GAGCAAATGCTTCTTTGCATCTTCTGTATGATATACATGTAACATATTTTCAGCACCTCTGTCTGAAATATATTTTCTTTCAATAACAAAAGACGGAAAACCAAATGTGTGATCTGCGTGTAGATGTGTAAAAAACAATGAATCAATTTCACTAGGAGACATATTTCTTCGTCTCAAAGACCACAATACGGTTAGAGGAGTATCTATCAATATATGCGAATCAATCATGACTAAGGAGTGCAACCTCCCTTGGGGCATGAACGCATTTCCAGTGCCTAAAAACTCGATTTTGACCATTGCTCTCGACATATAGGAGGAGTTAGACACTATTGAGTTCTTTCTGTTAAAGTGAACATAATCAATTTCACAAAAGAATAGGTCGTACATCTTATTCAAATACCGGTTTTTTATCCCAGTTATGAAGCAGAACTTGGTTTACATTTGCAGGATGGTAATGAAAGGTGGCAGATGAGTGGTCAGCAAAGAATCCGTATTATGGAACAATGAGTGAAAACACTCTCCTTAATGGAGAAGGTGCAACTAAGGAAACAAGGCATTTTGTATTCAAATTGGGTAATAGCGGATTGACCTACAGGGTAGGAGATGCAATTGGTCTTATTGCAACAAATCACCCTTCTCTTGTCAATGATTTAATTGACGCATTAGGTGCATCAGCAGATGACGAAGTTGAAACATCAAAGGGAAAAACAACTCTTTATGAGGCATTGTTTAGTGAATATGAAATACATCAGGTTCCAAAGAAATTTATCAAGTCATTAACAGATATTCTTCCACCTGCGCAATCCTCTATGGAAGTTAGAATTGTAAAACGCACAAACAAAAATATTGCGGGCGGTCAAGAGATAGAATGGGCTTGGTCAGGGGAATCAGATGATTACCCAGATGATTATGCTCCAGGAAGTGTAGGTTCATCACCTTCCGAAAAAATAAAACATTTGTGTGAGGATGATAAGGCGATGGAAGATTACATTTGGTCTAGAGATTATGTAGATGTTTTGAATGATATTCCTAGTCTATCTTTCACTGCACAGGAATTCATTGATTGCCTCATGAATTGCCGTGCGGATTTGAAGGGAAGGTTGTATTCAATTGCCTCTTCATTGGATGCCCACCCAGGTGAAGTTCAGCTCACTATTGCTATTGTTCGCTATGAGCACCACGATAGAAAACGGACAGGCCTGTGTACAGGTTTCCTTGCAGATGATGTCAAGTTAAATAACACTCCAATTGGAATGTATATGCAGCCTACCAAATCATTCTTGTTACCAGAAGATAGTTCAATTGATATCATTATGGTTGGGCCAGGAACAGGAATTGCTCCATTTAGAGCTTATTTAGAGCAGAGAGAAATGGATGGAGGAACTGGCAAGAATTGGCTATTTTTTGGAGATCAATCAGAGAAAACTGAATATTACTACAAAGATGAGATCGAAGCATGGTTAGAAAATGGGACTCTTTGGAGGTATACTACTGCATGGTCACGTGATCAAGATTACAAAATATATGTTCAAAACAGAATGGCCGAATATTCTTCTGAAATATGGGAGTGGATTAGTAATGGTGCCTATTTCTATGTGTGCGGGGACAAAAATTACATGGCAAAAGACGTTCATAAACAACTAATTGACATCTGTATCAATGAGGGTGGGATGAGTCCTGATGATGCTTCTGATTTTGTAGAACGAGTTCTAATGAAAGAAGAAAAAAGATATCTCAGAGATGTATATTGACCGGTTTTCTATTAGAGGCGTTTGGTCTGGACCTACAATATGGGATTCAAACGAGTACTGATTGCCAATCGGGGTGAAATTGCCCTGAGGATACTTAGAACACTAAGGAAGTGTGGTATTGAAGTTGCAATAATTCATGGGAAAGAAGATCGTTTGTCCTTACCAGTTCACTTATCTGATTTTGCTTATCCAATTTATCGAAAAAACCCACTGGAATCTTATTTAGATGTAGATGCAGTTGTACAGGCAGCAGTGGAATTGGAAGTTGATGCTGTGCATCCTGGCTATGGGTTTCTAGCAGAAAACCCACTCTTCGCTGATAAACTAAAAAATAACGGAATAACTTTCATTGGACCCAGTTCAAAAGTTCTAAGAGTTCTGGGGGATAAAATACAGGCAAGAAGTGCAATGGAATCTGTAGGTTTACCCGTAGCTAAAGGAAGTGATGAACCAATTGAAGGCTCGATTAAGGCAAAGAATATTGCTGAGGAAATAGGTTATCCTGTAATCATAAAAGCTGCGGCAGGTGGTGGAGGGATTGGAATGCAAGTAGTAGAGGATGCAGATTCTTTCGAAGATGCATTGAGAATTTGTATTGGTAGAGCCGAATCAGCATTTGGTGATGGAAGAGTATTTGTTGAGAAGTTTATCGAAGGTGCTCAACATGTTGAGTTTCAAGTTCTTTGTGATGGCGAGAAAGCTATACATTTTGGTGAAAGGTTTTGTTCAATACAGCGCCGACACCAAAAATTGATTGAAGAGGGACCTTGGTTGACAGATGAAGTAAGACAAAAGATGGGAGAACTTGTATGCAAAGGTGCAGAATCTGTGGGATATAAGGGATTAGCAACGTTTGAATTTCTGAGAGATTCTAGTGGCGAATTTTATTTTTTAGAGGTAAACCCTCGAGTACAAGTTGAGCATACTGTTACTGAAATGATTACTGGGCATGACCTCGTTGAACACGGAGTAAGGGTTGCTGAAGGTGAAAAATTATCAATCAATCAAAGTGATGTTAAGTTCAATGGTCATGCCATACAGTGTCGAATAAATGCGGAAAAGCCAGAAAATTTCAATCCTTGCCCTGGAAGATTATGGGAATGTAGGTTTCCTAGTGGTTTTGGAGTACGTGTGGATTCACATTCACATTCTGGATACGATATGCCAAGTTGTTTTGATTCATTACTTGCAAAAATAATTGTGTGGGGGCCAGATAGAGAGGATGCAATTTTGAGAATGCATACTGCTTTAGAAGAAACAACTATTGTTGGATTGGAAACACTAATACCTCTGCATATGAAAATTTTAAAAGAACCAGATTTCAACTCAAGAGAGATTACAATTCAATATATTGAGGAACACCCAGACCTTCTGGGATAATTTAATCCAGCCTTTTTATTCCAGGTAAATTATCCATCTCTGCTTTTACTTTACTAGTTGATTTCATTTCATAAAAGGAATGCGGGACATCAGTATCTTCTTCGCTTGTAAAATCATTTTCAGAACTAGTACCAAGAGTAGATGCTATAATTTCTATTTCTTCTTCGGTTAATTCTTCGTTTCCATTTGTTAGTTTTCTTACTGCTTCAGCAATTTCCGCTTGTCGCGAATATTTTGCCTGAACTCTCAGTATGTCTAGAGTTTTGGAATGTGACGGATCTACTTCTTCATTGGTTCTACCTTTCTTTTTTAGTAGATTCTTTGAAACATTGGTGATTTTTTGTAGTGAATTAACAACCAATTCTCTAAGCAATTCATATTGACTTTTCTTTTGGTTGGCACCTTTTCTCACCTTTAATCTACGTAAGGTTGAGTTTCTACCCAACTTTAATCTTTGAACATTGTTTAAACTTGAAGAATCTAGATTTTGTTGTTCAAATTTTTGTTGTTCTTCTTCAGTTCTTCTAGCATTTTCAACCAGACTTACATCTGTATTTAGTATGTCTATTTTATTTTCTGCTCCTACGCTTTGAAGGGATTCTACAAATTTGCTAGGTAATATGCTATGGTCGACTTCAGTTGAAGGAAAGCTAGGTAAAAATGACCCCTCATCAGGTGTATTATTATTGTAACTTTGTATTTGCCGATATTCATTATTCATGTTTTGAGGTGGATGTTGTTGAATAGGAGTTTGAGTCGGAGATGGTTCATCATCAAACATACTAAAATCAAATCCCATGTCCATTTCAAAATTAGATTGTTGTTCTTGAGATTGAACCGAATTAAATTGGTTGGGGGAATATCGTGGCGCTCCGTAGGAACTTTGTTGATTATTGATTTGAAATGAAGATGTTTGAGGTGCCGTTGATGGTTCATTATCCCACCGGCCCTCTTCTTCACTTCCATTAGATATTCTAGGGTGTGCTTCACTTTGGTAACGCTGACTTCTAATCTCTTGTGTGGCCCTTCTTGCTCTTTCTACTGCGGGATGCTCATTGAAACCAATCTCTTTTTCTTCAGATTCAATACCAATCTCTGCTTCTAGTATTTCTTCATCATCTTCTTCTACATTTTCATCATCACTGTTTTCTACAGATGAAGCAACGCTATTCTCAACATTTGGCGTTTCACCAATCACCTGATCTTCAATCAATCCTGCAGTTGGATATATTGGTTCTTTCCGCTCCAATTCTTCAAGCCCTTCTTTTGCATTTTTCAAACTCATACCATCTTGAATTCTTTCAATAATTATTCTAATTTTAAGTAATGTGATATCAAATCCAAATAAACTATGTGAATCTCCATTCTGTGTATCAATAGTTAGGACAGGTTTTCTCCCAATAAGCCATAATAATACTACAGAACCTCCAATTGCTCCAGTCCAGTAACTTAAACTTCCAGTTAATACTCTGGCGGCTCCTATTAGTAATAATATCCCAGTGATAAGTAACCAAGTCTGAATCAGGGGAAGTTGGCGGTGTCGCATCCTTACAATCTGGTCATACCTAAGTGAAAGGCTGTGCCCAGTGCTTCTTTCTAACAACAATTGTCTTTCGCAAAGAACTGCCTTAAGCGTTCCAGACATTCCGGCCAGTCTGAGTGACGAAAGAACTTCACAGTCCTTGCTTTCAGACTGGGCCTCATTTGGCCCTATCGAGTACATCCCGGTCGCTGAGTGAATCTTCTTGAATATGAAGGTTAAGTACGCGAAAGCACTGAAATAGTCTACTTTGGCATATTTTTAAGAATTCGAAGAATGTTTCAATTATTCCCCAATCATTTCTTTTCTGATTCTTCTTGCTTCGAGATTCCACTTCTTTTCTTCTTCACTTTTTGGCTCAAATTGTGGAATAGGTATTGGCTTCATTTGAGAATCAATTGCTACCATAAAAAAATACCCAGAACAAATTTCATCTTTTTCCCATTCTGATTTACTCATTCTTTTTGCCACCACTCTGCAAGCAGCAGTGTGTGTTGAAGTATAGACTACTTTGGCAACTATTTCAATCAAATCTCCCTTGTGGGCAGGTCTTCTAAATTTTAATGTGTCAATGGAAATGGTGACAAACTCCCTATGGGCAAACTTTGAGGCAACAATTCCTGCAGCTTTATCCATTAAAGAAAGCAACCTTCCTCCGAATAATGTTCCATAAGAATTAGTGTCTTGTGGAAATACTTCTTCAATAAGCACAACTGGTTCATTACTGAAATGTGTCATTCCGCTCATTACTGCGCCATTATTCATCACATATCAACAAACGCATCATAATTCACATAATTACCCAATTAATTCAATTTACAACTTGTTTCGTGATTTTTGCGACAAGGTAACAAGTGGAGCACTAGAGTGAGCACATCATGGGCACTGATTCAAATGACTCACAATCCCTTGTTTGGTCAGATTATGATTGGGAAGATCCTGATGGCGGCGTTATTCGATTTCATTCAACAATTCCCACAGTAGTATTCCCGCTTGAAATGAGGCCAAAAGACAAGTGGGACGGTTTGGCATTGTTAGTTCCTCCAAGCGAGGTCGAAGCTTGGGAGGATGAAGAAGCTGCAGAAAAAGAAAGTAAAGGTGTGAATTTAACTAGAGCAAAACTTTCTGGAGGTAATTTTGGGAAATATCTTGAAGGACTGGAAATGTTAGATGTTATTTCATGTGGAAGGTTTCCAGATCCTGAACCCAGACGCCTTCATCGTCTAGCACAAAAATCTCAACGGAATGTTTGGTTTATCGAACCAGAGTTAACGGATGAGGAGTGGTATTCTTGGTCGGAAAAGCAAGCAGACGAATATACTCGTCCAATAAAACTCTTCAAACAAATATGGTCTGGTAAGAGATTTAAGAAATTCATAAAACAATCTACACCATTTGTTGTAATGCCAAATGATGGTGATGCCGAGTTTGCTTCGGCATCTGCTCTTGCATCTGCATGGTGGATGAGTTTGGAATATGATAATGGAATTGAACTTTCTAAAGACCGAGATATGCGATTTGCTAAGAGGTTAAGAGGTGCTTTGAAGGAATTAAGGGGTATGGGTCAGGTTGAAAATGAAGACACCCCTCACGTAGTATTGCTCGTACCGCACTATCAAGCATGGAGACCATCGCTCTTGGAAGCACTGAATACAATTCCAGATCCCGAAGACATGACTAAAGAGGAGGAAGAATAGTATGTCAGAAACTCCAAATGTAATTGTCGAAAACCAACTTGTTAGATTCATTCCAAATGAACCAGTAGACTCCGATTTGGCAGTTAAGAAATTGGGTGCACAGAAAAAAGACGATTACACAATCCACATTCTTGATACACCTAGGTCTACAATTGTTATTGACAAAGAAGGTAGTTTAGTTGTTCACGGTGCTCAGAAAATCGAGGCAGCTAGAGCAGCAGCAAGAGAATTTTTGCTTAGGTTAGGGCTTTCAGATGATGGACTTTCCACTGAATTGGGATCAGTTGTAGCATCTTTCAAATTCAACAACCCTGTGAAAATCGAATCCATGAAAAGTCGTCTAGGCTCTATTGTCACAGATGATGAACGATTAGGATGTAGTAGAATAGCCGACAACATGCATAATATGGAATTACTAGTTTGGCCAAATGGCAAAGTGATTGTGCTTGGTGCTAAACACCAAAACCTTGTCACAATGGCAGCTCAGCATTGGTTAAACAAATTTAGTGATGAAAATTTATTCATTTTGCCTGCAATCAATGATTGATGCGATGGTTGAGTGACTTTATGGCATTGAAAGATGGTATTTGGACTGGCCCAATATTGGATAATCATTTCCATCTTAACCCAGATGGTAGATATATGGATGCAGCAAGAGATTTTCATCGTGCGGGAGGCACCCACCTTGTCTTAATTCATTGCCCTAATTTTAGCAACCCACCAACCACACCTGAAACACATCTAGATGCATATAATGTCACATGTGAAACTGCACAAAAAGTAAGGGAAGAAATTGGATTGGATGTAAGGGTTATACTGGGACCACATCCTGCTGCTTTCGTCCATCAATTTGAGAACTGGGTCGAGGAAAAAGGAGAATTAGGTACACAATTGGCAATTGAAAATTATTGGACAAGCATTGACATAGCGATGGAATTTATACACGAGAATAAAGCAGTTGCATTGGGCGAGGTAGGACGCCCACATTGGGATGTTTCAGAACAAATATGGCAACTCTCAAATGATTTGTTAAAAGACACAATGGAGTTAGCTCGAAAGGAGTCAATCCCACTTCAATTACACGTAGAAAGTGGAGTAGATGAGGTATACAATTCATTAGCATCAATAGCAGATTCTGTTGGATTGGAAAGAAAGCGATTAATTCGTCATTTCGCACCTCCAGAAATATCAAGAAAAAATACACACGGGCTTACACCCAGTGTCAATTTAAGAAAATCCGGGATTGAAACCTTACTTTCGACCATTGAATCTTCTGATGGTTTTATGCTTGAAACAGACTATATGGATGATCCAAAAAGACCAGGTGCAGTTCTTGGTCCAAAAACGGTTCCAAAAAGAACCCAACAACTTGCTGAGATTTCAAAAGAAAATGATTTGATAGATGAAGAATTATTTTGGAATATGCATGTTGAACTTCCAAATTCACTTTATGATTAGGGAGGGAGTAAAATAAATGCCTAGACCCCATAGCAGTTCAAGATGAGGTATACTTCCGCAAGAGTGCTGAGCATTATTTTCATAGTTGCAATTTTCGCTCCTTACAGCACATTAGATGCGCAGTTATTACCTTCAGTTACTCTAGATTGTACACCACTGAATGTAGATTTAAATTCTAAAGAAGGAGAATCCAATACCGAAATTACTTACTGTACCTTGACTAATGATTCGGCATGGAGTGAAGAAATAGATATCAGTGTTGATGTAGAAACAATTCAATATGCTGCACCATCTTCTGTGACAGTTCCTGCAGGAGGAGAAATGCAATTCGAGGTTGTTTGGAGAACTGATGTGGCACAAACTGTTGCGGAACATAATTTTACGATCACTGCAAGCATATCCTCTGTGAATGGGATACCCTTAGATATGGAAGGAGATAGTAATGATGGGATGATTTATCTCATTCAATATGGAGCAGAGGATTTATTCATTCAAGTTGGCCCAAATGTGTTTGGTGCATCAACCGAATTTCAAGTTGTTTGTGATGTAAGTAATGATGGGAATGGTGAAGATACAATTGTGGTTAAACTAAACAACGGTAATGATTTAGCGGAGCAAGGATTCATTATAGATTCATTTACTCAATCTGTAAAACTATCTCCAGGAGATGATGGCTCGGTAACATTTACAATTACAACTCCTGAAACAATTAACGAAGAACAAACAATTGATTTGAATTTTGAAGCATATAGCAAAATCGAAAAAGATAGAGATTCGAGTTACACTGGTGATTCTCTCATCTATGCTATAATCATCGAGGCAGACGAGTCTGGAGACTTTTTTGATCCATCTTCGATAGACTCTTCCGATGCTATAACTGGAGTTATCGTTGTAGTGGGACTCACATTAGGACTCATGGGACTTGGAATATTTATGGTAATTCTGAGAAAGAGAAAACTCAACAAGGCATTAGACTTTGATTTTGATTAATCATTATTCGCCTAATTAGGAATGTATGAATTAACTTGATACTATCCTACGAAGTAGGATAATAGTCATACACTACCTTTCACCATGCCCTTCAGATAGGAAGGGTGCGATTAGTTGTTTAATTTGGATGGTAAAGTTGCATTTGTATTTGGTGTGGCAAGTGAAGACTCTATTGCTTGGGCAATATGTGAGAGGTTGGCTGAATCAGGATGTAAGCTAT
>CAYSJV010000066.1:0-9171 GCA_964431435.1 uncultured Candidatus Poseidoniales archaeon | reverse complement strand
GCTTTGGTGAATGGGGGGCTAAGCATTGGATCAATGAAGTCCGTCCACTACCCCTTTCACCAACCAAAATCATTATCCTAGGCGATTTAGAGCGTATTAACCTCGATAACTCTAAAATTATGTCTCTCCTACCCACAAAAAGACTCTGTTGTCGACTTTCAAGCGGTTTAGCACTGAACGGATTAGATTTCAAAGGCGGTATTACTTTTTGTTTAACTTCAGTGATTGACATTAGCGAAGCCAACAAAAAAGGGGTTTAACAGGTTTACGCTTTTAACGCGTCTAAGAGCAGCATTTTAACGCATTTTTCGCACTACCGAAAAGGCACACACAATTTTGACTGTTATGAAAAATGTAAAAAAAATATCAAATTAACACTTCATTAACGCTTCATTAACGCGTTAATTAACGCGTTTAACACATCGTGATCAACCATAAGTGTGTCAATGACAATGATTTAGGATTATCACTGATGTAGTATGTATAGAGGGATAGGTATGGCAGTGGAAAATAGTCGTTTGCAAGGGTTTTACAAATTGAGTGTAGAAGAAAGAAGGAATTTAGTTGCCGAAATTGCAAATTTATCAGAAGAACATGTATCTGCATGGGCAAATACTGGAGAATTATCAGAAAATGCAGCAGATCGTGTGATTGAAAATGTAATTGGAACAATGGCGATGCCCGTGGGAGTTGCTACAAATTTCATTATTGATGGAGAGCATTACCTCATTCCCTTTGCATTAGAGGAACCAAGCGTAGTTGCTGCTGCAAGTAATATGGCAAAAAGGTGCCATTCCATGGGCGGATTTCATTCTAGTAATGATGAACCTATTATGATCGGACAGATACAAATTGTTGGTTGCGAGAATCCAATTTCAGCCAAGGAGTCGATATTAAATTCAAAGTCAGAATTAATATCATTATGTAATGAAGTAGATCCTATTTTGGTTAAATTTGGAGGAGGTTGTAGGGATATTAATGTTAGAATTATTGACACTGATTCTGGAACTATGGTTATAGCACATTTATTGGTTGATTGTAGAGATGCAATGGGCGCAAATGCTGTGAATACAATGGCTGAATCCATCGCCCCGAAAATTGAACATATTACTGGAGGAACGGTTATTTTGAGAATAATTAGTAATCTTGCAATACATCGTTTGGCTAGGGTTAGTGCAACATTTACCCCTGAAGAAATGTCAGGTAATACTGAAGAGACTGCAAGAGGTCAAGACGTGATTGAAGGCATATTGCAAGCATACCATTTTGCAGCAGCAGACCCTTTTCGTGCGACTACTCACAATAAGGGGATCATGAATGCAATATCCCCTATTGCATTAGCTTGCGGTCAAGATTGGCGTGCTATAGAATCTGGTGCCCATAGTTTCGCGTCATATGGACGTACGTATGGTTCATTAACACACTGGGAGAAAGACAATGATGGAAATTTAGTTGGTACTATTGAGGTACCAATGGCAGTAGGTCTAGTTGGTGGAGCAGTGAGGGTACACCCAACTGCAAAGGCAAATGTTGCATTATTGGGCATAACAAGTGCAGATGATCTTGCAAAAGTGATGGCAGCAGCCGGTTTGGCACAAAACCTGGGTGCATTAAGGGCATTAGCAACAGTTGGTATACAAGCAGGACATATGAAACTGCATTCAAGAAATATGGCAGTAACTGCAGGTGCAAATGATGACGAAGTAGACAAAGTTGTTGAGATTGCAAATAAGAGTGGGGAACGTATTACTGCAAAGTTAATTGAAGATATTATAGAACAAATTAGAGATAATTGATTATTCTGTATCAATATCTAATTCAGTTTGTGCATCTTCTTCGGAAGGAGTAAGGGCCATTGGTAATTCTCCACCTTCAGTAAACCCTAATGTGACTGCTTGTTCTCTAAACCACTTTTTCACCTTCTTTCTTTCAGTATGGGGGCAATTGAATAATTCAGAGAACCTTCTTGTAGTTGTCAATCTACGTGACGAACCTTCTTTTCTACGATCAATCAGTCCTAATTGTGATAATTTACTAACATCTTCATATGCTCGCTGTCCAACTAATTCAACCAATCGAGATTGCCGCATAGGTTGATGATATGCAATAAGCGCGGCTGCCCTTAGAAGTCTAACTGGGATATCTGTTCTGGTCTTACTGGGTAGATATTCTCCGATTTTAGGTTTAACTTCTAGTGCCCATCTACCACCAATTTCTACTAATTGTAATGCACCACCTCTCCTTCTTTTTAGAGAATTAGACAAATTACCTAATGATTCATTAATTTCATTTTCAGTTTTTTCGAATATTTCACATAATTCGAAAACCTTCATCGATTTACCTGCGGCAAAAAGTGTCGCTTCAAGCAATGTTTCTAATGAGTATTCTGCCATTATTATTCCTCCTTGACCATGAGTTCCTCTAAGGGGGCCTCTTCATTGATATCTGAAACTAATTCATTCTCTTGTTCAGAATATTCCTTTGCTCTTACTTGAATTGGAAAACCATCTTTTTCTTTTATAGCATCATTTACTTCTGCCCAATTTTCTATTTTTGGCCACAAGTCCTTGACATACACTGGGCCATTAGGGACTTCTTCCTGCCAAATCTCTGCATATCCTCTGTGTGTAAGGAATAATGTAGATACAAAACTTGTGATGTTTGCCTCATCTAATAGCAATTCATCATTTTCAGTAGTTTCCTTTTGATATTTTTCTAATAACTTTTGTGAAATATGTGACAATAGTATCGGCTCTCCTGTTTTCTTTGCCTCTTTCATAGCATTCCAGCAATATTTTATGTCCGCTTCCATATCTTCATCATGCATCCTAGATCCTACATTTGCTAGGGCATCTTTCAATTCTTTTTGATACATTATTCTATTTTCTTCCTTTAGTTTTAGAGCTTCAGCATCATCACATGCATCCCTTAATGCAGTCAATAATTCTGCAAGAGTAACAGGCCTACCCTCATCTCTACGTATCCTTTCATGGAACAATGAGGGTAATTCTGTATCAAGTTCCCCAGTTATCAAATTATTAGTAAATGTGAATTCATCTTCATTGAAATCAGTTGCCCAACCCCATTCTGTAAACTCTTGCTCTTCTTCTAATTCATCGAGTCTGCTTTGCCTATCTAATAATTCATTGGCTTGGCCCCTAAGTACTTCCCAGGCTAACCTTATCAATCGACCACATGCAGGTAAATCAACTGTATCTGCCTCTTCCTTAATTCTTGCACCAAATAATGCTATAAATGCAGATAAATCGATATTCCATGGATCTAAGTCCGCATTTCTTACTAATTGGAATACAATTGCTACACTTCTATCAAATGGATCTTCTAACATATTGTGCTCTGCATCTTGAACTTCTGCTAATTCCATCAATCTATTTGCATATTCAGTAGCCTCTTTGTTGGTTTCTTCTCTTTCTGAAATCAAGTTGTCGATGACATCTTGCCTTAGCAAGTATTTCGTCAAATCTTGTTGTTGGTTCATTCACTGTCACCTTCAATCTTGTTCTAGAATCTCTTCATGCTCTGACTCATTAGTAGAATTTTCTTCAGCAATAGCATCTTCTATTTTCTCTCGGTATTCTTGATGTTCAACTATTTCTTCTTTCATTTCTTCAGCTCTTCCTTTGAGTGCACTTAATTCATCAGTTCCCTGTTCTAAATTTTCTTTAGAAATGGTGCCACCTAAACTTGTTGGTGTCTCAATTTCTTCAGGAACATTCGGCATATCATCAGATGTGGGTAATTCCCCCATTCTTCCACGCATTGCAGATTGTCTGTCGTCCATTGCCTTGTTTTCAGCCAATGCAGCCTCACCCACTTCAATAGCCTTGTCTTTATCGAAGTTGGCAATTCTTCTACTACATCCATCTCCTGCATGTGTGATTCCAATATGATGATCTGCTAGTTGTAGACTAACTTTCCTTAAGGTTACCATGATGAATTGTGCCCTTGCGGACCTTTGTCGACATAGTTGTGCTATTCTTTCTGCATTAAATGCATCTAGATTTTGATCAACTTCATCAAAGTAATAGAATGGCGATGGGTCATAATCTTGTATCGCAAAAATTAATGCTAGTGCAGCCATTGACTTCTCTCCTCCAGAAAGAGCTTCTAATCTACTTCTGGCACTTTTTCCAGGTGGTTGACACCACATCTCTAATCCACCATTGAATGGCTCAGAAGGATTCTCTAAGCGTAGTTCTGCTTTTCCTTTTGTAAGTTTATTGTATACCTCTTTGAAGTTAGCATTTACTTCCTTAAGTACAGCAAGTAATCTTTTCTTTCTTTGTTTTTCTAGACTTTCTGCAATTCCGATTAATTGTTTTCTTCTAATTGTCAATGTCTTGTTGTCTTCTTTTAGATTCTTAACTCTCTCTTCAGCTGAATCATATTGCTCTATAGAAAGCATGTTTACGTTGCCTATGTTTTCCATTCTCCTTTCTAAACCTTTTACTGAATTTTCAGCTTGTTGTACTGTCTTTACTTCTACGTCAGGAGGTGCTGGCTTTATGTTTAATTCTTTCATTTCGGTAACTAACTCAGCCATTGATGTTCTCTTCACTTCAAGTTGGTGAGTTAATTCTCTTGATCTATTTTCCATGGATTCAACTTGTTGAGCCATTTGTCCAAGATTGCTTCTTAAACTTCCACGATCCTCTCTAAGTTGAACTCTTTGGTCCTCGAGTTCTTTGTGTTCTTCAGTAACCTGTGAATGTGCTCCTTCTGCTTTTTCCAATTCTTCTTTGAATACTAAAATTTCTTCTTTCCAGGTTTTAATCCCATCCTTCTTTTCTTTTATTTCATTATTTGATTGTTCAATTTTTTTGTTTAATTCATTCACTCTTGCTTTCAGGATTTCAGTGTGTTCTTCTCCACCAGCTAATTGCCCAGTTGCTTGTGCTTTTATTCTTTCAGAATCAAGTCTTAGCTCTTCAGCTTCTCTCAACTTTTTCTGTAGATGTTCTGGGCTCGCAATTTGTAGTGCTTCATTTGCAGCGATTCTCTCTTTTTCGGCCATTTCAGCCTCATTTGCTGAATTTGCAAGTTGCAAATCTGCATCTTCTTTGGCTATTTTCAACCCATCTACTTTTTTCTGGGCTTCTTTTCCTTTTCCTATTGATTTTGAAAGACGTTCTTCAGCAATTCGCAAATCTTCCTTCCATTGCTTTTGTTTTAGACTAAAGTCATCATTTGACAGGTTTGCAATTCTTTGATTTAATTCTCTTTGTTCTCGCCTAGATTCACTAAGTGCGGCATTTACTGTATCTGATAGTAATTGAAGACGGTTTAACTCCTTCTGTAATTTCTCTACTTCATTTGCTCCAGCGATTTTTCCACCAAATGATGGCCTATTTCTATTGCTACTTCCACCACTCATTGCACCTCCTGCTTCAGTTACTGAGCCAGTTAACGTAACCATTCTTACTCCACCCATGTGTTTGCGTGCAGTTGCTAAATCTCTAACTAAAAGTGTATCTCTAAGGACATATTTGATTGCTAATTGTATTCTTTCATCACATTCTAGTAATTCCCATGCAAAACCCATTACTCCATCTTGTCTAGATACCATCAGTGATTTCCCGCTCGATCTTTTATCTTGCAATTTATTCAAAGGAAGGAAAGTTGCTCTTCCAATCTTATTTTGTCTCAACCAGCCTATGCATTCTGCTGCAACTTCATCATTTTCAACAACCACACTGTTCATTGCACCACCTATGGCAGTTGCCAATGCTTCTTCGTGAGAGGAATCACTTGGTGCAGCTAGTTCACTAATTGTTCCTAATATTCCACGCTGTTCACCTCTATCTCTTCTTTCTAATAATGATTTGACTGCCAATGCCATACCTGCTTTGCTACCACTTCGATTCTCCATTTCAGCCCTTGCTCTTACTACACTTCTTTCAGTTTCCCGCAGTTTATTTTCTACTGCTTCTGCTTCCTCAGTTAATTGCTTTTCAGCTCTTTGCTTGTCGATAATTTGCTGAGATAATTCGGTGCGATCAAATTTAGGAGCCCCTTCTTTCAATTCTTCTCCCAGTAATTTTAAATCATCCCTTGCTAATTGAAACTCATCTACTTCCTCTTGTATTGTTGCTAATTGTTCAAGCGCTAAATCTAATGCCTGTTCAGCTCTATCGGCGTTTAGTTGCACCGCAGTTAATTTGGATGCCATTTCGCTAACATTTTGATTGGCTAATCCTAATCTCCGACTTAATTCATTTTTTTCTTTATCGCCCGCAAGTATTGCTCCTCTTGCATCAGTTTGAGCTTTTTCAGCATCTTTGAATGCCTTTTCTACAGACTTCAATGATTGCTTCGCATCTTCTAGGCCAGTTATATGTGTATCCAGGGCCTTCACGGCATCTTCATTTTCTTCACCCAAATATTCTAGTGACTCCTGAATTTCTACTATTGTTTGCCCGGCTTCTTCAATCTTGTCTTTTCTTCGATCAATATCTAATCTTAAGTTGTTTATTCTTTCCATTAGTAATGCACTATCTTCTCCTACTAATTCTGTGACTTGGCGCTCGATATCGGCGATTTTGGTATCTAATTCAAGTAATTCTTTTTCACCATCCTGTCTGGATTTGTTTATTTCCTCTGCTTTCTTTAGATATTCGTTTCTTTCCTCACTGATAAATTGTATTTCTTCAAATCGACTTCTATGCTTTGCCCGCATTAGCATGGTTTTTGCTTCATCAAGGTCGATTTTCAATTGTTGATATTTTAATGCCTGCTCTCTTTCCTTCTTTAGGCCTTTTAGTCTAATTGCGAATTCTTCTTCAAGCAATGAAATTCTCTCTAAGTATTCTTCTACTCTTTTTCTTTGCCTGTCTGCTTTCCTTATTTCTTCATCGTATGATGTGACTCCGGCGACATCATCTAATGTACGTCTTCGTTTTGTTGAGGTACATGTTGCTAAGTTAGTTACATCGCCTTGTAATACTATGTTGTATCCATCAGCTCTAGCATTTGCTTCTGCCAAAAGCATTCTGAATTGTCTTTGACTACTTGCTTCTCCATTGAGGTAGTATGCTGAAACGGAGTTTTTTCCGGAAGTTATTCTCACTACTCTTGTAAACTTAACTTCATCTAAATCTATTTTCATTCTTCTTTTTCCATTTATCACAGGATTGTCAAAAACTAATGTAACTGAGCATTTTTTTGCAGGTTTCTTATTCTTACCACCGTTGAAAATTAAATCTTTGACATTACCAGCTCTCAAACTTTTTGAAGATCTCGGACCCAATACAAATTGTACTGCATCTCCGCTGTTGCTTTTACCCGAGCCATTTGGCCCAGTAATTGCTGTAAATCCCCTTTCAAATGGAATCACCATTTCTCCCATGAAAGACTTAAAATTTTCCACTTCTAATCTCTTTAAATGCATCCTCATCCCCTCTTTTGTAAATGCTAAAGCATCCACATTTTCGATGTGTCCGCACTTGCCGAACTATAAGTTATGCGCGTGTTTCCTTACTACAGATAGTCCTTATTGCAGTTAATTAGAAATTCCAGACTGTAGTTTTACAGCATTCCAGTGTTATTACATCCGTCACATCCCTGACCTGCACAGAGGTGGCATGTTTTTCCAGCTTCTAAACTATTCATTGCGTCTTCTTTCAAAGCCCTTTCAAACTCATCTTCATAATTTTCTAGACCCATGTGGGCATATAAATCTGCTACTGAACCAAATTTGTCGGCACCATGAGTTTCCAATTTACCCTTGAACACACCTTTGCCTCTGCCTTTGCCTCCGTATAATTTGCGCTGCTCCATTGTTTGACCGGCTTCAGTTCGCTGACTTTTCAATACCTTTACTTTCTTTCCAGTGCGCCCTAGGTACATTAGAGTGGGCCCCATTTGCCCTACTCCAAAACCTATCAAAATTAAATCAAACACAGGTAATGCGTTAGGAATAGGTAAACCAAATAATTGACTCCAGTCCAAGGGCTGTCCACTTGGATCTAAAAGGCCATTCATATCGGATAGCCCCAAGGCAAGTGATGCAAATCCAACTCCAAATCTGATTTTTGCTCTTCTACGTCCCCGAATCAATTTTCTTTCCAAACCCCTGGCTTTAGGAACTTTACTTTTCTTAGAAAATGCCATTGGAATCAAAATGAAGATTGCACCGACTAACAACCCCATTATGTCTTGTGTTTCTATGACTCCTACACTGCCCAGACAATTAGTTTCCAGTCCCTTGGCAAGTCTATCTGAGATATATTCAATATTGCAATTGCCATCGCTATCATCGCTAATCCATGCTGGCCAGTTCATTTTGTATCTTTGATCTTCCTCGCCATACGCAAAAAGTCCAACATATGTATTATACGAAACACCTAAAATAACAGCCAAGCCAACAGCCGTGAAGACTAGGGCTATACCTCTGCGCATGATACTCGTCTTCACAAGGCCAGTCATAGCGGTATCGGATAAATGGGAGAGATTTTTCTCTTATTATTGCAATATATGTTGTAGCAAAGTTCAATGCAATGAGTTTCTCAGGTAAAATTAGCGCACCAGTTGGGTAGGGATTGAATGAGACATATTGTGATTATCGGCTCAGGAATCGCAGGATTATTTTGTGCCCTAAGGTGTGCTAGGGCTGGTTGCAGTGTTGCAATAGTTACAAAGGATAAACCAACAGATTCAAGCACAAATTGGGCGCAAGGGGGAATTGCTGCTATATTGGATAAAACAAATGAGACAGGTATAGAATTACATATACAAGATACATTGAAATCGGGAGCAGGTCTTTGTGATGAAGATATTGTGAAAATTGTGGTAGAGGAAGCAGGAGATAGAATCCAAGATCTTCTCTCAATTGGAGTAAATTTTGAGAAGAATAAAGATGGAAATTTTGATTATGCTATGGAGGGGGGACATTCACAGAACATAATATTGCATTCAAAGGATGCTACAGGTGCTGAAATTGAAACATCCTTGATTGAAGCGGTTGAACGAGAAGAGAACATAACGATGCACCCAAATACCCTTGCAGTAGACCTTATTTTATCTGATAAATCCTCTTTAGAGAAAGAAATTGTTGGTGTGTGGTGTCTTGATTTAGAATCAAGTAAGATGAGAACAATATCGGCAGATGCAACAATTATTGCTACGGGCGGCGGGGGTCAATTGTTTAGGCAA
>CAYSJV010000065.1:0-9202 GCA_964431435.1 uncultured Candidatus Poseidoniales archaeon | reverse complement strand
GTCGGAAATAATTCGTTCCAATCTCCTACCATATACTATGTTTGCCCGGTAATCTCTAAAGTCTAATATTTTACAACGCCCCTTGAAAGAATTCAATTGTTCTTCCAAATCACCTTCATTGATTTTCGACCACCATAAATCTGGGTCTATAGGATCTCCTATTAGTGTTGCAGCAAGTAATTCTTCACCAACTTTGAGATAATCTAAATTCATCAATTGTTCTAGGTTTTCAGGATCTCTGCCCAGGACAGTGAAAACATCCTCAAGTACAAGACGCAGCCCTTCCGAATCACCTAACAATTTTTTTGTTTTCGCTAATACAATCCAGTTACGATAGTCTGTGAAATCATGTAATATGGCTTGTCTTGCATTTTGCTCAGCCCATGCGAGATTTTCAGCCCTTCTTCCAGCGTCTCTCAATGCTAGTTTGACGAATCTCTCGGATTGTGACCTAAAGCGCTGACCTAGATTTCTTCTTGGATGCTGCAATTCATCTGAACTGTTTTTCATTATTTAGCCCCATTAACCCTTGAAATATCTTTGAAACTTACTATAATCAGCACCGTGCGGCACAGTGGCATCAATACCCAATTTGCTTGTTGTCCCATCATCATATCTTGTAGGGTCTAAACTACTACCCTTTTGGTTTGATAAGATAATGTAGTCTCGGTCAGGTTGAGATCTTGTTAACACTGCCCATTCAACCTCTCTGGGATTGGTAATATCAATATCATCATTTACAATAGTGACCTTCTTCATGGAAGTATGCCCTCTAAATGCAGCTTGTATTGCATTCATTCCATCACTCGGAGTTTTAGGAGTTATTGAAACAACTGCAGATAGCCACCCACTACCTCCGTCCGTAAGGTGAACATCATTGCAAGTAGTGACCTTGTTAACTTCTTCTTTTATTGTGGGTGCGCGTGGCATCCCCATCAATGTCTTGTGTTCTGCCCCTGCTGGCAATAATGCATGAAATACCGGATTATTTCTGTGATGTATTTTTGTAATAATTACTTCTGGCTGTTTTCGTACTTCATCTACAGTCCCTGTAATATCTACAAATGGACCTTCATTTACATCATTTAGTGTGATTTCTGCTTCCATGGCGTATTCTGAATCTGCTGGAACACTAATTCCATTAGGTAATTTAACCAATTCAAGATTTTTGTCATAACCTGTTTTGTATAATGCACTGGCCACACCTAACTCATCCATACCAAACTCAAATGATACCGCGGCGGCAATAAGTACTACAGGATCAACGCCGTTTACAATTGCAATTTTTGTAGATTTACCATTATTTCTATTCTCATCTACAATCTGTAGTAAATGGCGTGGTACTATTCGTATAGCAACACTATCTTTTCCTGTTACCAGCATTCGATGGAATGAAAGATTTCTGATGCCTTCATGTTCAACTATCACAATCGAGGAGGTCATATATTTACCCGCATCGACGGTAAAATACTGAGGAATTGGAAGGGAAGTTAGATCAGGTTCCACACTATTTTGAAGGACTGGTGCCAAATCTGCAGAAATTTCAATAGGGCTTGCATGGATTTTTAGTGATTCACCAATTATATCTATTACTTGTTTTTCTGAAATACCCATACTTTTGGAAACAACACTTCTTTGACAAATATTCATTGCACAACTATGGCCTGAATCTGAATTGGTGTTTGGGATTATTAGCGGTAAATGATTGTGAAAATCAGATAATTCTGTTAGACCAAGGTACAGATCAATTTCTTCCTCGACATTTATTGCATCCGATAGGTGATCTCTAAAGGCCATGTTGTATGTCACACACATGTCATGCTTGAAGGTTGCTAAATTGTGTCCATGATACACCGTTTTTTGCTTACTATTGTGTATTTGCAAATATAGATTCTTCCGACACGGATATAAACAGCAGTCAATTCGGCTTGCTGCTTTACAGGTGTATATGATGGGAAGGGGATTATTTTCAGCACGTAAAATGAAGACGGATCGTCAGAAATTTCGCTGGAACGATAGGACCTACAAAAAGCGCATGCTGAAGAGCAAAGAGAAGCATGATCCACTACGTGGTTCGACACAAGCCAAGGGCATTGTTATCGAAAAGGTGGGTATTGAAGCAAAGCAACCCAATTCTGGAATAAGAAAGGCAGTAAAGATATCCCTGATTAAGAGTGGAAATAAGTTAACTGCTTTCGCACCAGGTGATGGAGCAATCAATTTTATCGACGAGCATGACGAAGTGATGGTTGAAGGTATAGGTGGACGTATGGGACGTTCTTATGGAGATATCCCAGGTGTCCGTTACAAAGTTATTCAAGTAAACGGGGTTAGTCTGGACGAAATGGTCCGGGGCCGTAAAGAGAAGCCCATTAGGTGAGTATGCATGTCTGAAGATATTGAAGTCGAAGAGGTCGAAGAGGAACCTGCGGAAGTTATCGAAGAACCTATTGCAGGAATAGGTACTTTGGTATTTGGCAAATGGGATTCAAGCGAAGTTGTTTGTGAAGACCCAGGAATTGCCACATACATCAACCTCAATACATTAGGAACCCCTCATTCAGGTGGGAAGCATGCCAACAAGAGATTTGGCAAACACAATTTATCAGTAATTGAAAGATTCATCAATAATCTTATGAGAACAGGAAAATATACTGGTAAAAAGATAGGTGCAACAAAGGCCTTCAAACTAGCTCTCGAAGAGTTAAATGGCATGACTAAAAGTAATCCACTACAAGTTTTTGTAGACGCAATCGTCAATTCAGCACAGAGGGAAGAAATTACAAGAATCAAATTCGGAGCTGTATCTCAACCAAAAGCAGTTGATACAGCACCAAGTAGAAGGTTAGATACTGCTCTAAGAAATTTAGCAAAAGGGGCAGCACAGGGAACTAGAAAATCAAAAAGAACCCTTACCTCATGTATAGTGACTGAAATTTCTAAGGCGAGTCAAGCAGACCCAACTTCTTTCGCTGTATCTAAGAAGGAGGAAGTAGAACGAATCGCAGCATCGGCGAGATGATGTAATAAGTGGAATATTCAATCATATTAAAGGGTCCCATTTATGAACTTATTTTAGGTGGACAAAATATTCGGTATAGGTGATTAGAATGGGTAGGAAAGAAGAGAATATCAAAAGAGCAACAGAGGTAATGCATCATTTGCCACAAATACGCAACTTATGCATTGCCGCGCACATCGATCACGGAAAATCTACACTTTCAGACAACCTTATTGCTGGCGCAGGTATGATGAGCGAAGATTTAGCAGGGAAAAGCAGGGTTCTTGACTTTGATGAACAAGAAAGCGCTCGCGGTATAACAATCAACGCTGCCAGCGCATCAATGGTTCACGGTGTTGAAGGAACTGATTACCTGATTAATTTGATCGATACACCTGGGCATGTAGATTTCGGAGGGGATGTAACTAGGGCAATGCGTGCCGTAGATGGATGTTTCATACTAACATGTGCTGTAGAAGGTGCAATGCCTCAAACAGAAACTGTCGTTAGACAAGCACTAAAGGAAAAAGTCAAGCCTGTACTTTTTATTAATAAGGTTGATAGATTGATAAATGAATTACAAGTTACCCCTGAAGATATGATGAAAAGGTTTGAACAGCAAATCACTCGTGTTAATACGTTGATAAAACAATTTGCACCTGAAGAATACAAGAAAGAGTGGTTAGTTAGTGTGATGGACGGTACTGTTGCCTTTGGGTCTGCATATCACAATTGGGGGATAACAATACCTTATATGAAAAAATCAGGAATAAATTTCACACAAATTTTCGATTATTGTAATAAGGAACAGCAAAAAGAATTAGCTCAAAAAGCACCTGTTCATGAAGTATTACTTGATATGGCTGTTACTAAGTTACCAGGTCCGGTAGAATCGCAGAAATATAGAATTCCAAATATATGGACAGGAGATTTAGAAAGTCCTCTCGGCAAATCTATGCTTAATTGTGATCCAGAAGGAGACTTGGCAATGATGATCACAAAAATATGGATGGATCCACATGCAGGTGAAGTTGCCGTAGGGAGGATCTATTCTGGCGCAATAAATCACGGTGAAACTGTGTGGGCTATTGGCGCAGCTAAGGCCGAGAGGGTGCAACAAGTGAGTATGATGGTAGGTGGTGATAGGATTTCAGTACCTTCAGTAGTGGCTGGCAATATCGCTGCTGTCACAGGAATACGTTCTGCGGCTGCAGGTGTAACTATTGTGACAGACAAGGACATCATACCATTTGAAGAAATTAGACATTATTCGGAACCTGTGGTGACTGTTGCTGTAGAGCCGAAAAGTATGAAGGATTTGCCTAAATTCCTCGATGCACTGCGCTCTTTAGCTAAAGCCGATGCGTCATTAGAGGTGAAAACTAATCAGGAAACAGGTGAAGCGTTATTGGCAGGTATGGGTGAATTACATTTAGAGATAACAACATACCGTATTGAAGAAGAACAAGGAATCAAAGTTAACGTCTCTAGGCCAATTGTGGTATATAGGGAAGCAGTACAATCGGATAATAGTGGCCATGCTTTTGAAGGTAAATCACCAAACCGTCACAACAGGTTTTATACAGAAGTTGAAATGTTGCCACTAGAAGTAATAGAAAAATTACGTGAAGGTCATTTTGGAACAGGGGGTGTTCGTCAAGGCGATCGTAAATCAGTTGGAGATAAATTTGCCGAATTAGGCATGAGTAAGGACTTAATGCGTGGTATTTTTGCAATTAATGGTACTAATGTATTTGTTAATGATACAAAAGGTATCCAATACTTACACGAAACGAAAGAATTACTAATTGAAGCATTCAATGATGTCTGTACAAAAGGACCAATCGCCGATGAGCCAACTATGGGGATGATGGTTCGACTTGTTGATGCAAAACTTCACGAAGACGCAATCCACAGGGGTCCTGCACAAGCAATCCCAGCCATGAGGAATTCAATCAAGGGCGCAATGCTAAGAGCGAGACCAGTAATCATGGAACCAATGCAAAAAATGAATGTTAGTGTTCCAAATGATTGGTTGGGTGGAGTGACTAGAGAATTGACACAGAGACGCGGTGTTATCGAAGATATGCCATCTGAAGGTGAAACTACTACTGTCATAGGAACTGTACCTGTGGCAGAAACTTTCGGTTTTTCTAATGATATCAGAGCAGCTAGCCAAGGTAGGGCAATATGGAATACTGAAAATTGTGGTTTCGATATATTACCTCCTCAATTATTTGACAAAGTAGTTGGTGCTATTAGACAAAGAAAGGGACTAAAGGAAACAACGCCTACTGAAGAGAATTATAGAGATTGATTAGGATAACCTTGTAAGTTGTAGATCAGTCAACTCTCTTAGAATAGTTAATGCATTACCCTCTTCAATACCTCTCAAGCAGTCATGTGCTTTCTGATGGTATCTCATCGCTAATTCTTTCGCATAATTGATGGATCCTAATTCGTTCAAAGCTGAAATGGCGTCAGAAATTTCAATTGCACTCACTTCTCCCCCTCTACCCAAAATATTCAAGAGTCTTGTTTTTGCAGGAGAATCACCTTGATTTAGTGCGTGGATTATCATGAGAGTTCGCTTACCTCTTGCGATATCACTACCCGCGGGTTTACCTATCGTTTTTGAATCAGAAATAACATCAATTAAGTCATCCATTAACTGAAAGCACATCCCCAAATTATACCCCCATTCCTTCATACGTTCTATGTCCTCAAAGGGTGCTGAGGAGCACATGGCCCCAACTTGCCCACATGTTTCGAACATCGCTGCTGTCTTTTTGGAAATCATCGTAATATATTCATCCTCACTGACTGTTTCCATATCCTCGAATTGCATATCTAATTGTTGACCCTCTGAGACTTTGCGCACCATATTCCCGAATACCTTCACTAAATTTTTTATTTCTTTGTCGGGAATAATTTCGATTGTTGAAATTAATTCAAATCCCACAGCCAACATAGCATCCCCTGCATTAATGGCTGTTGGTAAGTCATATGCAATGTGTACTGCAGGACGCCCCCTTCTAACTTCATCTTGATCCATAATGTCATCATGTACTAATGTGAAATTGTGAATGATTTCAATGGAAGCACCCACATCATACATCCCATCATTTGCTCGACCGAGTGCATCTGCAACTAAGTAGGGTATTATTGCCCTCAATCTCTTACCTCCTCCTTCTATTAAATGTAGCATAGCAGACTTCAAACGATCTTGTTCTGTTATAGATAATGCCTCCACTATCCTTTTTTCAATTTCATCTTTATGGTATTTTAGAGCGTCTGATAGATTTTGGTTTTGCATTCGCATATCGTGGATTAAATTGTTCTTATGTGAATCTAGTTTGTCTATATCCCCCCACCATTCGTTAAGAAAATTATCAATTATCAACCTAAACCATGGTGCTATGACTCCTCCGTCTTTTTCGATTTTGGAAATTTCAGATTTAAAATCCCCCTGTGATATCCAGCGTATCTCTTCTATTTCGTTCACATTAGGATTTATTTCCAAATCCTTCTTTAGGACTAAGATGTGGTCTATTTCTCGTTCAATCCACTTGTTATCTGCTCTTGCTTCATACAACATACGAGTCATAAAATCAAAATCATCTAGAGTTATAGTGGATACATCAATGCCTAATTCCTGTTCCAATTTCCGTATCGCAGCATTTTTTGTCCCTACCCCTTCAAGAAGTAATTCATTATCTGTATATAATGGGTGACTGCAACACGCATTTGCCCAAACTCCGGGGAATGTGATTTTTTCACTTGAGCGCTTTTGCAATAATATTTCATTATTGGAATTAAATATCAATACACTAAATGCGCGGTGTAATTTCCCTTCATCAACATGACAATTATATTTTGTATCTTGACCAATTGGTGCATCTGATTCATTCACTAGGATACACATTTCTTTCATGAGATCTACTTGTACGGGATTCAAATCCTCTAAGTTGTCTCCCATATTCTCCCCAAACCCTTCGATGTGGGGCTAGCATATAATCACCTTACTACGATGGTCTAATTCTAGTTCCTATAGTTTCATGTCCCTCAATAGCCGAAATTATTCTATTGGGGCATTCACCATTTACGATATACACATAATCTACATGCGATGATACCAAAGAACCCCTCTTAGCCTTGTATATGATGCCTCCTGTGACATCTTGTTTTGAATTATGTGATGATGTAAAGGGTGTAGATTCATTCCACTCTGAAATCAATTTTGAGTTCGGTTTGTCAGGTATTTCTGTCATAATTCCATCTGCACCACCCATAGCAAATATAAGTGCAGTCACATTTTCAAGTTCCAAAGATAATCTCGCTGCAATATCATCTCCTGACAATATACCGAAGTTTTTTGGTTTTTTACAATCAACCACATCTCCCCATAATATTGGGATTGTGCCACCAACCGCATCCTGAATTTGTTTAATATCAATATTGAAATCAATCCCGGTCCCATTAGCGTATTTGTGAGGTGGGAATTGACTACAGGAAATACCCTCAGCACCCATTATTTTAACAAGTATGTTACTCAATTCAAGCATATCTGCCCTAACTAAGCTAACGGCATCTCTTTGTGTCAACCCATCAATCATACCGAAATCAGTCACCTCCCCTTCTTGTAACATATATTTCCGAGCATTTAGGTGACCATAACTCCCTGCGCCATGTACAATAACAATGTTGTAGGTTTCGGCCAAGCTCTTTACAACAGTGGCAAGCCCCTTCATATTTGCCTTATTGGGTGTTTTTAATTCGGATTTATTTGTGATTAAACCCCCTCCAAATTTTATTATGGCTGTTTTCTTTAGTTGATTTAACCCCAATTTACGCTAACCCCTTAGTTATCTGTAATGTGAAGGGGTTTTATATTTCTCCGCCGTTGTCATATATCTTGTCTTCTTGAGATATTCGTGGCAGACGATACTAGTGTTGATGAATTGATTCGATTTCTCCAATCTGAATTGGAGAATACCACAGATATCGATGATAAGGAAATGCGAGAAAAAAGACAATGGCAACTTGAGTCCGCCATCCAGGAATCTTTGGCATTTTTAAATGATGTAAGGGATCTTGAGGCAAGAGGAATCAAGTCATTAGAGACTGATGATTCTGTGAGAGTAATTGCTAGAACTGTGAATATCTCACAGGATATGGAAAACAACTCCGATACACTCAATGACGGTGAAGAAGTCTATTGTAAACACTGTGATGAAGGATTAACTGATGATCTTTCATTTTGCCCAAGTTGTGGCAAGTATCAGTAATCATTCTTCTTCATCTTTTGAAATTGCTTCAAGTAGTTCTGGATCGTCATTGAGTACTCTGAACAAGTAGTCTGGAGGCATTTCTTCAACTAGATACACAGTTGTACCTGCATGATAAATGGTATGCCCATCAGCTATGGCGCGAACAGCATCAATTTCGATAATAGCGGGGGATTTAACCCTCACTCTTCCAGCTTCATAGGCTCTTTCGATAGTTTTTGAAAGGTGTACATGCTTCCTATCTCCTGAGAATATGCCCATTTTCAAGATAGATGCAACATCATCTGGCTCAGATGGGTAAAATAATACATCAGGTATGTCTTCAGTAGGAAGATCTATTTCGATTTCAACACTATGTCCATATGTTGCACGAACTTTATTGTCATCAGCCTGATATCTACCCTTGGGATCTGTGGCAGCTATTACCTTGAAATGCCATGGCTTTAGCCAGTGGTAATAATTTCGTTCCTTTTTTATTGCATCACAAAGTTCACCCGAGTTTACCCATCCGTTGATATCCATTTCAACTCCGAATTTGTCGGGGAAGTGTCTTAAGACACCCGCCAACAAGCGCCCCATTCCATTTTTTTCTCTATCGCTCATTATGAATTTTCCTTCATTATTGCATTCAGGGCAATTCAAACCCTCAAAATATCGATTTGAGCAATCCCTATTTTCACAACTTCTTATCATATGAATCGTGTCGCCGACCCCACCTATATTCATAACCTGAACGGTTGAAATGGATGTGATTAGAGTAAGTCACATATCCTACTAATGTGTGGGAGGTTCATGCCTAATGCAGTAATTGCAGGATATATGAGATCGCCCTTTACTAAAGCGGGGCGCGGTGCACTAGCAAATACTAGACCCGATGACATTGCGGCACAGGTAATATCCGCATTAGTTCAAA
>CAYSJV010000064.1:0-9480 GCA_964431435.1 uncultured Candidatus Poseidoniales archaeon | reverse complement strand
CCAACTTCATGAATTCATCAACGACGAAACAGTAGGTACACAATGTATTATCGCCATATCTGACGAAGGCAGAATTGCAATAGCATTTCGTGGTACCTCTGATTTTAAAGATGCTTTTACAGACATTTTAGCAATCAAAAAACGTTGGTTGCATGGAAAAAGACTTTTCTTTTCTCCAAAGGTACACTTTGGTTTTCTAAATGCATATCGGCCAGTTAGGAAACGAATATTAAAAACAATCAAAAAATTGGCGAAAAAAAATCGTCAAAGAATATATGTTACTGGACATTCACTAGGGGGAGCATTAGCCACTCTTTGTGCTGCAGACATAAGAAGGTCACTTCGCCTTCAAACCACAATGTATAATTTTGGAGGTCCCAGAGTGGGAAATCGCCGTTTTGCCAAACTATACAACAAACTAGTTCCTGACACATTTCGTTTTGTTAATGATGCAGATGTAATACCTACAATTCCAAAAATAGGTTATCATCATGTTGGGAACTTGTGCTACATTGATGAGGGAGGTGCAGTCCAAATAAATCCTAATATTGCAATGAGAACATTTGAACGAATTCAAGATATGACTGGGTTCTTAAATCTAGAAAAATTGACAGATCACCTTAGTATGAACTACAGAATTGAATTACAGCGTTATACTAAGAAAGGCGCACCACTTCATCCTAAAAATAACAGTCAAGGTGTTCAAAGCTATCCTAATTTTGAAAGTCATCCGGCTTTACAAACAATAATGCAAAAACCAAAACAAAAAATGGGTCTGGAGTTATTTGAAAAAGATACCAAAACAGAAAGTCAAGAAGAGGAATCAACAGAGGATAAAGAATCTGAATACTCATCCGTAGGTGATGAGGGTGACGGTGGTTACGAAGAGAATATACATTCTTCAGCACAGGGCGGATTTGGCTGAAGAAGCATCTAGATGTCGCCCATAAGTATCGCAATTGAAGAGTTCCAACGTTCAGCGTGTTCAATTAGACCTGCTTCATTGAAATGTACTGTATCATATCTCCACTCATCCCCAATCAAATCATCTGTATAAGGTCCCTCGTATGTCAATGGGTCATTGTCAATTACTAACTGTTGTCCATCTAGAATTTGTTCCATACTTTCGTTACTAAATGAAGGTAGATAGGATGCCCGTGCTACAATCCATGGAATATCCCACCCACCAACATCTCTACTAGAATTTATGACTTCTTCTAATTGTTGAGAATATAATTCAGTACTAGTACCCAATGCCAAATCGCTCTCACCTTGGTGCCAAAGGATTGCTCGGGCTCCATACGGACCTACCTCATCTAATGCCAACACAATACGATTGAATAGCCCGTCAATAGATGTGCTTGGAAGCCATTGCTCAACTGATGTTCCTCCCCACCCAACTGAAATTATACCAATTGGTACATCGTATCTCTGTACAAGCAAATCCCCAAGATGTGGCCAAGGACTCCCGCCCTCTCCAGTTGCTATCGGTTGTGGATCTGCTGCGAATTGCCATCCATTGGGGCCCCATGCACTTACTCTAGATTCGCTAGGTGTTAATGTCGGTATGCCGTGATTTGCAGAATTAGATTGACCTGAGATAATATACACATCTCCAACACCTACTGGTGAAATTGATTTAGCATCAACTATTGTTCCATTTTGAGAAAAACGTAATTCTACTCTATACCATCCTGCATTTGCATTAATTGTACCAAAAAATTCTGAATCTGCATTTTTTTCTGATGCAACTATAATACTCCATTCGGAATTATTACCTAATTCAATTCCATCTTCAGAGATAGGGACTATTCTTGCCTCAATTAAATTACAAAATATACCAACTTTTCCAAAAACAGGAATTCCAGCTGTACCGTCCGCTTTTCTTTGGATAACTTGGTGAGGTTCAGGTGAAGTAATACTCTGTTCGCCCTCAATCTCCTCTTCATCATTACCAATACACCCCGAAAAAGCAGCAAATACAAACAACAATACTATTAGAATATGTTTCAAGATAAGTCCACTCAATCACTCGCATAATGTTTGAGTTTTATTGCTTATTCACCTATTCATCATCGTCAAGTTGATGGATAATGTGCATCTGGGATTAACTGGTGAGTGAATGAGTCTATTGATTCTGATGCGGCACGGACAGTCCATTTGGAACGCGAAAAATATATTCACAGGATGGGTGGATGTCCCGCTTTCTACAAAAGGAATTGATGAAGCAATAGAAGGTGGCAAGTCGTTTTCAGAAATAGATATTGATGAGGTTCATACCTCTACTTTGATTCGGGCTCAAATGACGACTATGCTTGCTCTTTCGAGTCAGGATAGCGGTAAATCTCCAGTCATTCAAAGAGATTTCAAAACTGACAATTCGTGGTACAAAGTACATGGTGATGAAGGTAAAGAAGGAATTCTACCAGTATATATTTCATCAAAATTAAATGAAAGAATGTATGGTGAATTACAAGGTCACAATAAGCAAAAAATGAGAGACTTACACGGGGATGAACAAGTAAAAATTTGGAGACGCTCTTTCGATATTGCCCCACCGGGAGGAGAAAGTCTGAAAGATACTGCAGAAAGAACAATTCCTTATTTTGAACAAGAGATATTACCAAGTCTTGTGCAAGGAAAGAATGTTTTGGTATCTGCACATGGTAATTCATTGAGATCTATCGTAATGTACATCGAAGATTTAAGTCAAGATGAAGTTCTAAGTTTAGAAATACCAACCGGAGTACCAATATTGTATGAGTGGTCTGATCAAGGTATTGAAAAAGTATGAGGGATTCGATTGCAAAACATAGGAAACACCGATAGGGGACTTAGAGCAATTGCAGGCTTAGCATTAATCGCTACAGAATACCTAACTAATGTTGCACGATTTGAGTTTGTATTTTTGGGAATTGCTATATTTGGCATATTTACTTCTACTTTTGGATGGTGTCCCTTTTACAAAATAATGGGTGTTTCGACCTGTCAACTAGAACTTGGTGGAGAAGAATAGAGGGAATATTTTGGTTGATTTTTCTAATTCAAAAAAGATAGTTATTGCAATCATTATTTTTTATGTGTTGACAATTAGTTCAATACAATTAATTGCACCTAGCGAAATCGTAACCGAAATGCCAGAGAGGTGTCCTGAAGATAGTGCGAATTGTGCAAGGATTGCACATGATGGAACGAATTACAGAATTGGTAGTAGTCAGGCTATATCAATTGAAGCCACACCTTCCGAAGTGCAAGTAGAAATTGAAAAGTGGTTGGATGAACAATTCTCGGGGGGAGTCTTATATTCTAATGTCAATGATGATAATACTACATTTATACATGGTGTAGATCGTACTTCATTTTGGTTTTTCCCTGATGATGTGTATACAGAAATAACTTGTGATAATTCTGGAAAAACATTGGTGACATTACAAAGTGAATCTCGTCTTGGGATAGGAGATTTAAATAAAAATCCTGAACGAGTTTCAGACTTAATGGAATATTTAACACAAATTGAGTGGTCAGGAAATTCGTGTATTTGATCTGTGATAAATTAAACAAGATATTATCAATCTATTCGACCTCACAACACCATGAACCCAAGTTTGAATGTACTAGGGAATGAATTACAGATCTGCTCGACGGAACCTATGACTGGATGGTATCGTGATGGCTGTTGTAACACAGATAGAACTGATTTAGGGCTACATGTTGTATGTTGTATTCTTACAATGGAGTTTCTAGAATTTGCAAAATCTCAAGGTAATGATTTGATTACGCCAAATCCAAGATTCAATTTCCCAGGGTTGAAAGCTGGAGATAGATGGTGTGTTTGTGCTAGAACTTGGTTAGATGCTGCAAATCAAGGAGTCGCTTGTCCTGTAAGTCTTGAATCTACACATGAAGAAGCATTGCAAATAATTCCATTAGAATTACTAGAATCTTATGGTGAATGATTTTCTAAATTATTGATCGAAGGGCCATCCATATGGATATCCTTCATCATCAACAAAAATCACATTTACTCCTAATCCTGAACGATGAAATGCAATAATTTCCAATCCATGTATTAGGTGTCCTGTTTTTGCGATACCGATAATTTTCCTACCCTTAGAGAGCTTCCTTCTAGTATTCTCATCAATTTCATTCAAGTTATCAATCCAAGGTAGTGGCCCTTCGGGAGAAAATCTAACTCCTAGAATCATATCAACACCTAGGGTGTCTTGAGATGCTACTGCATCAGGCCCACTTGGTAATGCAGGTGCATTTGGATGTGTATGTAACCAATGCACAAAACGACCACCTCTTACACCTCTAGTTACTTCAAAAACTCCATCAGTCCATTCTTCTGGTAAATGGTGTACTGAATAAGAATCTCCTCTATTTACGATTTCGGCTTCACCAATAACATATCCTTGTCCAGCAAATAAATTATCAACGTGTTCAGAGCCCGAAAAAAGCAAGTTGACTTCATCCAGATGAGGTTTGTTTGAGTCAATATCAATTCCAATTAATATCTCATCGGGAAGTGCTTGGAATGTCCAATGTAATAATTTTGAAAATAATTTTCCAGGCATTTGTATTAATGCTGCATAAGATTCCCTATGAAGTAATGATTCTGAATTGTATTCACGCATTGATTCAACAAACCACTCATCCAACAACTAACCAATCCCCGCTGTTAAGGTGGAGGCGGGACACCCTGATAAGTATCGAACATATGCACTTATTCAGGCGGAGTGTCTGATGGCTAAGAAAAAGGGTGGATTTGGTCGTTTTGTTGGTGCTATTGCTGGTAGTCCATATGAGAGATTGATGAAATTAATTCAAAAAACTGTAAATCAGAATGAGGATGATGAAGACTTATCTAGAGAGATTTCTCGACTTTCAAAAGTTGTAGAACAAACATATGCAGATGATAAAATTGATGCTGATGAACATGATTTATTGATGGAAGAATTAGAAGATTTTGATCCTGAAGAACGTAGATTCATAAAAGTAAATGATGATGAAGATGAATTCTATGCAGAAGGTGATGATGTTCCTGATGCACCAAAATTAAGACTTGGAAAAAGTGTTAATTTAGATGACCTGATGAAACCAAAAGATGATGCTGGAAGAGGTTCGTTTGGAAAAGATGAATTTGAAGAATACAGAGAACGTATGAAAGAGGAATTTTTTGCTGAATCTGAGGCTGCTGTTAAAGAAGGATACCGAGAGCGAAAGGGAAACGATCCTACTGGACGGATTTTTGGTGATACTGAAGATGATGCTCTAGAGACCAAAAGAAGAATTGCCGAAGAAGTAGGAATCATAGAAGAAGATGAGTATGAAGAAGATGAAGATGATTCCTATCGGGTAGATGAAGATGGTACTGAATGGTGGGAAGATGAAGATGGTGATTGGTGGTATCGTGAACCTGGAGAAGAAGAATGGCAACCTTATGAAGAATAAAATAGAATAAATTTACTGTAGTACCAATCTCCTCATATTATCGTCAAGGATTCATAAGTTGTACCTAAATCTTCAACTGATATTTGCCAAGATTTACCCTCAGTTGTAATTGTAATTTCAGCAGCGCCATTACCTATCGTGCCCGAAAAGGAAGTAGAATTTGTATTTGCCGTGATTAATGTTGCAATCATCCAATTCGAAGATGCGGTGTCAAATCCAATTACCGTATTTGGTAATTTTTTCTCATATCCGTCACTAACCCACCCTTGAAACGGATCTTCAGAGCCAGTTACTAAATGAGTGCCGATTGCACTATCACTAATCGTTTCAATAGATCCAATAACAAGATTAGAATTTAATTCAACTAAATCTAAAACTTGTCCATTTTCTGCTACATATAAATCATGAGCAAGATGCCAAGTCTGATTATAATTTAGAATATGATCACTCTCTACATAATCAATCACGAGTAATATGTCATCTCCAAACATACCAATTCCCCTGTGTTGTAATGGTCCAGAAAGTGAATGAGCCGCAGAGCTCCAAGACCACCCCTCACCCACAACCAGAGTTGGAGGCACACTACAACTACCTTCTATTTGATTATGAAAATCTACCACCACCAAATTATGGGCAGGTGTACTGCGAAAGTAGGAATTCTCAATTCCATGTTCATATGTATACACGCCAGGATCCACAATAATTTCTCTCCCGGAATACCATGTAATGGTTAATGCATCCAAATCACTATGTTTAGTCCTATATGGGCCTGCATCGAAGACTAAGTGAGACGCTTGGGAAAAATTTTCTCCACTTTTCCATTCTGAACGCATAACTACTTGCCCTGAATCTTCGAATAATTGTGCCCTTTTTGATGGAACTTTACCTATCATCCCATCTGAATTGATAAACGCCAATTCATCATATATTTCTGAAAGAGGGTTGAATGAGGTCGATTTTAAATTATAAGTTGGAAGGCTTGCTCCCAACAGAGGTAATTCTCCATTTGGATGAGAAATGTGTACTGCATAATTTACCATCTTGTCAAGTGTTTCCTGCATAATAATTGGAAGGGTTATATTGTTAGAATTGCCCCACCTAACTATATTTTCTACAAAACCCATCACATAAATATGGTAAACAGGGCTATTTTCCTTTAGTACGCCATCACTACCGATGGCGTCAGTCATCAATAGTAACATTCTTTCTCTTGCAACAACATCCCACTCGAATGTTCCCTCCAACCATGGCATATTTATTGCAACCAGCATTAATCCTGCTGCTTGAGTAAATCCATGATTATATCCTCCCTCAAAATTTTCAGGGTTAGCCAAAAAAGTCCCAGTATGTATAAGTAAAGTATCTATTACTTTATCAACACTATTTGATAACATATCTGAGTGTTCAAATTTCCATCTAATATTTACTAAAACCATAGCTCTAAATGCAGCACCATGTTTGTCTGCTTCAAAATCATAAAGATAAGGACTCATTAAATGGCGGTCTTCGAAACTAATCAACAACTCATCTATTTTGTCCTTATACCTTACATCAGCAGTTTCATTCCAAGCATATAGAAGATGGCGTAAAGGCCTAAGGCTATAGAATATAAATCTCCAATAGTTTTCATCATATGGATCTTCATTCCAGAGAGGTGTATCTCCTTCAAAGCACACTTCATCAAATCTTGGTAATATCCAACAATTTTCCAACATGCGTTCTGCTATGCTAAGGTTTCCTTCATCTAAAAAATCATACATTATCTCGGTTCCTTTTTGATGAGGGGGTCTTGCTAATTCGGAAATAGTCATAAATTCTAAATTTAATTCCTTAGCTGCTTCAATTATCTCAACTAAATCATTGGGATCAGTAGTGTGATATGGATTGTCATTCGAATCTAAACGATGGCCATAAGTTACTACAACTTGGCCTCTAGTTGCAGCATCTTCCATAGAATCCAGTATTGAATCAAGAGAATTATATTCTCTATCTGATGACATGGAGGAAACTACAATTTGATTTGTTGGATCGACAATATAGGATAAAGCCGTATTAGTAGAGGCCATGTTTGTTGCTCTAAGTATAGAAAAATGCTTAAGCAAGGCAGAATCTGTTTGTAAACTTCTCTCTCCGTGTGGATAAGAAAATGCAGTAGGGTATATTCCGTGTTCTGAAAAATTGGTTAACTCATTTATTACTTGACTTTCAATATAAGATTCGATAGTATTTCCATCATCTATAAAATCCATTATGCTAATGTGATCTCTACCATGCAAACCAATTTCATGACCGTCTGTTTGAAATGTTTCAATTATTGTCCATTGCTCATCAGTCAATTTCCATGTCCTATCAATGAACATTGTAAACTTAACATCCATTTCATTGAACATTTCACGGTGTTCCCACCAAGAATTAAGGTGAGAAATATCATCTAACGAAATTACAATTCCCCCTGGGAATTTTGGATTACAGACGTCGGATGTTGAAGAAATAAATGGATTATCTGAAGACCAAGGTTCATCTGATTCTGAGATGAGCCCATCAATACAAGCTTGCTCTATTGACACACTATTAGAATCATAATTAGAGGGATTGTCATTACCAAAACATCCTGCAATACTTTGCCCCATCAATAAACAAAGAAAAAGTGCGGCTTTCCAATTCAAATATTTCACCAACACAATACCGAATTACTACAACTTATTGATTATTTTATGTTAAACCACCAAACTTTCCTGCTGCCCACAAACCTAGTACATATGCTATTATTGTAAGTAATGAAGAAATTCCTAAAGCGGGCCAAAATTCCATTCCCTTTCTAAGTAGGGGTGGAAGCGCAATAAACAAAATCAAAGATGGTAACACGAGCCAAAGTATTCCTTCTGCAAAATCTGCAATTCGTTCGGTATCTTGAGTGTCGTGATTAATCCAAATCATAGACAATACCGATACGATTGGGATTGATGCAATTAATGAGCCCATAATTACTGAGCGTTGTGCTATTTCGCTAACTGCTGCAACGATTGCCGCAGTTAGAGACCATTTTCCAAGTAGTGCTAACCATGCCATGTGCTGACTAAATCGCAATATTAGTTAAGTTTAGGCCAAAATTCAAGTTCAGAGAGGCTGAATTTGTTGATTATGTAATCAGCACCGAACCTCGACATTTGCTCATTCGCTGAAGATGAGGTGCTCATTCCTACAATGGTATTCGGGCGAGGAAATTTTCCATTCTCAACATTTACATTTAATTCTTGAAGAACTTGCAAACCAGTAATTGGTGGCATATAATGATCTAATAGTAATACATCCGGTTGATGTGTTTCTATTTTTTCTTGAGCATCTGAACTATTCCAGTATTGAGTAAATTCAATCTGACTAAAATCAATATTAACACTGACCAAGATTTGCTCGATATCGTATGAATCTTCGAAAGCAAGTACTTTCATGTTTCCACTCCAACATCATAGTGCGCTACCTCAAACCAGTTATCATGTCCAACTGGCCTTTCAATCAAAGGTATTCCAAAAGTTCCTCCTTGAACTGAAAGTCCAGTAACTGCGCAAGTACTAGGCAAGTAATCTTCACCTGTATCTGTTAATTCTATTGATAACACATGTCCTGCTGGAAGAACTATATCTAGAGGATTAAATTCCATTAACATAGTATATGAACTAAACAATGGGGAAACTGGTTTAGCGTCATAACCTCCATCTCGATATCTAATATCCATAACTGCATGTCCAAGTCTTAAACCCAATGTCTCGTCCCATAATGTTGCAAAAATTTGTCCTCCATTACATCCAATAGTTTGTACATCAAGATGTAAAGTCGGTAATCCTGATAGATGTATTTCTTCTTCAAAAACAGGGCTTACTATTGATATTGCACTATTTGCACTAACAACACCTGTTGAGCCTGACCATTCACTAAGATCATGAAAGTCCCAATTCATATCTTCTGGTGGCCAAGTTTCTTCAAGATGCCAGCGACCATCGTGGGTTTGCATTTGCACATAAGATTCCG
>CAYSJV010000063.1:0-9495 GCA_964431435.1 uncultured Candidatus Poseidoniales archaeon | reverse complement strand
GGAGGTCCATCTAGAGGAGGTCCACCAAGGGGAGGACCACCAAGAGGAGGAGGACCACCAAGAGGAGGAGGACCACCAAGAGGCGGACCTCAAGGACCTAAGAGACGTTGAATTCTTGGTGTCTTACCCCAATATTTCCTTTAGAACAGCACCAATTTCACTAGGATCATTTGCTATGGATATTCCAGCCTTTTTCATTGCTTCTGTTTTTGCAGCGGCAGTACCTTTTCCACCACTAATTGTTGCTCCAGCATGACCCATTCTTTTTCCGGGAGGTGCAGTTGCTCCAGCCACAAATCCAACAATAGGTTTACTCACATACTCTTGTACAAACTCACTAGCTAATTCTTCAGCGTTTCCTCCAATTTCACCAATCATTACGATTGCATCAGTTTTCGGGTCATTTTCAAATGCTTCCAAGCAATCTATGAAAGAAGTTCCAGCAATAGGATCTCCTCCTATACCGATACAGGTAGATTGTCCTTCATTAATTCCAGTTGTTTGATCAACTGCTTCATAAGTCAGTGTTCCTGATTTTGAAACAATTCCAATTCTACCCTTTTTGTGAATGTGTCCAGGCATAATGCCGATTTTGCAACCCCCATCTAGCCCTGGAGTAATTATTCCAGGGCAATTTGGACCAATCAACCTTACACCTTCTCTTTCTTTAACAAAATTTATTGTTTTTACCATATCTAATGTCGGAATTCCTTCAGTAATACAAATAACAACACCTTCTCCCTTCAAGTTGTAAAATGCGTCTACTGCTTCTTGAACAGCACTTGCCGCAAACCTTGCAGGAACATAAATCACAGATGCATCAGCATCTGTTTCATCAATTGCATCTTTCATCGCATTGTATACTGGAATATCATTTAGCACAGTATTTCCACCCTTTCCGGGGGTAACCCCTCCGACTATATTTGTACCATATTCAATCATTTTTTCTGAATGAAATAATCCCTGACTACCAGTAATTCCCTGAACCAGAACCTTAGAATCTTCTTCAATCCAAATTGACATATTTTCACACTCCAATTAAATCTACAATCATTTTAGCACCTTGTGCAAGATCTTCTGCTGGATGTATTTTCAATCCACTTTCTCTCAAGATCTTTCTTCCTTCCTCAAAGTTTGTTCCAACTAATCTCACAACAAGTGGAACATCCATTTCAAGTGATTTTGTAGCCGCAATTATTCCTCTTGCAATAATATCACAACGCATAATTCCTCCAAATATATTTACAAGAATTCCTTTTACATTTTTATCATCTAGAATTATTTCAAATGCAGTACGAACTTGCTCTTCATTTGCACCACCACCTACATCCAAAAAATTCGCAGGCTCTCCGCCGTACAATTTTATCACATCCATTGTTGCCATTGCAAGTCCAGCACCATTTACCAAACATCCGATATTTCCATCCAATTTTACATATGAGAGTCCTGCTTCAGAAGCTTTAATTTCAGTAGGTATTTCTTCATCTTCATCTCTAAGAGCAGCAATGGCTTCACTTCTTCTAAATGCGGCATTATCATCAAAACTAACTTTTGCATCTAGCATTACTATTCGATTATTATTTGTTCTAACCATTGGATTGATTTCTATCATAGAGCAATCTTCTTCCCAAAACATGTTTACAATTTTTCCAATCGATGATTCAAATTCATTCAATGCAACCCCGCCAATCCCTAACGATTTTCCGAGTTCTAAGGCCTTAGGTGAGATATTTTCTTCAAATTTATATCTTATTTTCATTATTTTTTCTGGAGTTTTTTCTGCTACTTCTTCAATGTCCATGCCACCCTCAGAACTGCCCATTACCAACAATGATTGTTCCTCACGATCAATTAATATTGCCAAATAATATTCGTGTGCAATATCACATCCGGCTTCAATGTATATGTTGTTTACAATTTTTCCTTCACTACCTGTTTGTATTGTGATTAGTTTATTTCCCAAAATTTTCTTTGAATAATTTTCCACATCTTCTTTACTTTTTGCAATATGTACTCCACCTTCTAGAATCATTTCACCACTTTCAGGAGAATATAATGTTCCTTTACCTCTACCACCTGCATGTATCTGACTTTTTACTGCAACTATGTTGGAACCTAATTCTGTCCAAGCATCTGTGGCTTGTTCTACACTGGTAACATGTATGCCTTCTTGTACAGGGATTTCTCTTTCACGAAAGAGTTGTTTTGCTTGAAATTCGTGGATTTTCATGTTGCCTCACAAGCACCCAAGTGAATTACGTCTTTGAATGAAGCGGTAATAGTTATTTCAAAAAGGGATGAAAAAGTGAAAGGTATAAGGTAGGATTATGAGAACAATACACTGCCGCTGTTACATGCAAATCATAGCATTGGCGGGTGGTTTCGGTACAAGACTGCGTCCTTGGACCAATCATTTAGCAAAACCCTTGCTTCCTTTACTCGATAAAACGTTACTAGAACAGGTGGTACACTCACTTCCAACAGATATGATAGATGAAGTAATAATCGCAGCAGGTTATGGAATAGAACAGATGAGAGATTATTTTTCAAAGAGAACATACCCATTCAAAATCACTATTGTAGAAGAGAAGGAACCACTTGGGACAGGAGGTGCTATCGCTAATTGTAAGGAACACTTAACAGGCACATTTGCAGTAATGAATGCAGATTTAATCTCGAGCTTAAAGTTGGATGAAATGTTAGAATTTCATAAGTCTCAAGGAGGATTAGCGACAATCTCATTATGGGAAGTTGAAGATCCTACAAGATTTGGAATTGCAGACCTAGGACAGGATGGGAGAATTCGTAGGTTTAAGGAAAAACCAACTTTGGAAGAGGCATTCAGTCGCTTGATAAATGCAGGGGCATACATATTGGAGCCGGAAATTTTTGATCATATGCCTGAAGGGCCCCATAGTATTGAGCGAGACGTATACTCAAAAATTGCACCACTAAATCTTCTTAATGGTTTTCCATTTGAAGGATATTTTGTAGATGCAGGAACTCCATCTTCATGGTTAGAAGCAATGAGAGTGAGTATCTTGAACAACAGATGGGATGGTGGGAAAATTTCCGGTTCTTGTTGGTTTGCAAGTAGGGTGTTATTTGAACATCCAGATAATGAAGAAGATGTACCAAACCACTGTACTATACATAATTCAGCGATAGGGGAAAGTGTATCATGTGGAACTAATGTCAAAATCGAAGATTCTTATATCATGGACCGAGTAAAAATAAAATCAGGTTCTGTAATTCAAGGTTGTTTAATTGGTGAAGGTGCAGAAATTGGGCCAGGGGTTCATTTACAGAATCAAATAGTTGATTTTGGTACCATAATACATGACAATAGGCAACCTCCGATAGGGATAGTTCGTCGCTATGATTAAGACTAAAAAATTAGGACTACACCGATGTACATGGACAAGCCACTTATTGTAGTCAATTTCAAGACTTATGAATCAGCACAAGGAGCATCTTCCGAGGAATTAGCGTATAATATGCAAGAGATGAGTCACCTTAATTCTGAGTTTGTAGCAGTGGTCTCACCTTTTGATTTAGAGTCTGTTTGTGAAGCAGCACCAAAAATTCAGGTTTGGACACAACATCTTGATTCGATAGGTTTCGGTTCCAATACCGGTTGGTTACACCCCCAAACAGCAATGGAAAGAGGAGCAGTGGGCACAATTATCAATCATGCTGAACATAAAATACCACATGAACAAATTTCTGCATTAATTGATATGCTTCCAGATGGATTCATGGTTTGTGCCTGCGCAGCAAGTATTGAAGAAGCAAAAATCCTTGCCAAATTAAATCCAGATATGATTGCGGTAGAACCGCCAGAACTCATAGGTGGAGATCTTTCAGTTACATCTGCTGATCCTTCTATAGTATCAGGGACAGTAGAGGCAGTTAAGTCAATTAATCCAGATGTTAGAGTTTTATGTGGTGCTGGTGTGAAAAACGGAGAAGATGTTGCAAAAGCAATAGAACTAGGTTCAACAGGTGTGTTATTAGCAAGTGGAGTTACTAAATCTAAAAATCAAAAAGAAACTCTAGAAGATTTGATCTCAAAGATTTAGTTTACATGCTTGAGAGGATATACATCAAACTTTGAATGGCCAACCATATACTAAGTGGTGCAAGCATCAATCCCCAAAATTTTGAAATATTTTCAGAACTTAATTTTCCGAATATAATTGAAAACCTTCCACCAATCTTTGCCATAATCCTCGCAATTAGTACTATTAAACCTGCACAAAATGTTAGTTCTATTAAGAAAAATAAACTTGAAACTATCCCCCAAATTCCATTTAACATAATTGCACCAACTCCTTGAGGTATCAACATTGGATAACTTATCCAAGATAACCACGCAACCCATAATCCTAAACGCATTTCAGTATTGAACTCATCAAGGTTTTTGTAACTTGTATAGTCGCTTGGGAGTCTTTTATGGATTTGTTTAGACAACATGTTGAATTCGGGGGGAGAACCCCATATTATACACGATAATGCGTGCCATAGGAAATATAGCGCTAAGATCAATTCTATCCAATACCAGCCACCTATTCTAAGTGGTGAAAGCGCTAGCAATGTGACAGGTATAAACCACATTAATGCTCCAAATCCTGCGGTGAGAAGTGTACCTCCCCATTTGCTTCCAGGAAACAGAGCATTGTCGGGTTCTGTTTCATCACTACGTGGTAAACCCAACAAGATTAGGGGCCACAATAAAATCCAAATTAATCCTAGTGAATTACTTACAGATTGTTGAGATCCTGAATCTAATTTGTCAAGTCCAGCAATTATCTCGTCATTACTGGCACTTCCTGCCTTAGACCAAGCAACAGTACCTGCTTTGTCAATAATTATGACTGCATCTCCCGAACCAGTAGGGAATTGCTTTGCGACTCCACTATTTGACTCATCTATCATCAATGGCCAAGTACCGTTTAAGATATTGTTTGAATATTCATCAAGGTTTACCATTTCTACATTTTTACCAGTTGCTAATTGTGCTATACTTATTGAATCACCACGTTCATCAAGTAGTTCTACAAATTCGTTATATTGATTCATTGAGTTTGGTGAATTTGATTGGAAAATCCCAAGAACTACAGCATCCTTACCATCTAAAAGTTCAGTGAGGCTAACACTCCCCCCTCCATGAGTTAACAAGACAAAATCGGGGGCAGGGCCATCACTCCTATTGAATTCATCACTTAAATCAGGTAATGCATTAATTATGCCAACTGAAGAAATCACTAATGAAAATACTAGTGCCATTATTGGCCAAGGTAAATCTCCCATTCTAAGTGAATTAAACACCCATCCAAAAAATATCAGAAACCACAGCCCAAAAATTGTTATTGAACTGAAACCATTTTCTCCATATTCATCAACTCCAAACCGTGTACTAGATTGCATATAAGTTACCGTAACTCCTGACATTTTCCCTTCATCGGGGCACATCCTAGCATCTTGGGAACTCGTATCCCAAGTACTCATATCTGATGTTCTGATACATGATTTGAGAAGATGATGCCCTGCAGTTAGTTGTGATTTTCCAAACCAAGTCAATGCAGTTCGATTCCCCTCTACAACAGAGGTTCCATGTGGAGTGCTAAAGTGTTCGACATGGAGGTCCATACTTCCTGTGTCACCTTCATCATCATCTAATGGACCCCATATGTGTAAATCAATAAGGTCATAATCATCCATGCCCCATGGAGAATAAGGTATGAACTGTATGTGTGGGTATCTATTATCATCGACAACTACTGATAAATCTGGTTTTAGCAAATCTCCGTCGATAACTATACCTGATTGCGTGTCAAGTCCACCCCACCATATTTCACCCCTTGAAGACGTACAAAGATGGACTACCGTTATTGTCAAGTGAAATCGATCACCCGCTTTTATCAGAATTTCATTTTCTATGATTTGACTAGTATACAATTTTCTTTCAGCTACAGTGTTTAACATTACTCCTGCATCAATTTGATCTGAAAATACGCTTGTACCTCCTACATCGATATCAACGTTGAATGTTGTTGTGCCTGCTGTAAGAGTACATGTTGTAGCCGTAGGTCTAGAATAACCAGTTGCTAGTGAGGCATACAATTCCATACTAATGTTTGCAGAGATATTTACTGTATCAGTAGCAGGTTTAGAATATATGTCGACAATATTAATTCCCGCTGGTGAATATCCAAAACTGATTGAGCCAGTTGGATCGCTAGAATCAGGGTAATCACGAATTAAAGATGTAATAAACTCAGTAGGTTCTTCTTCATCAGGAACCTCATTGATGTATATTTTGTGAGAATCAGGTAAATCCCATGTTTGCACACCCAACTCATACACTTTTTCTTCTTCTTGCGCACTCCCAGTAGATGCAAACAATAATGTTGAAAATGCCATAATCATAATCAAACAAATGGCAGATAGTCGGCCATTGATACTACTCGGCTTCCCCGCCATGTATATTCTATTATTGAGGAGGTTGAATAATACGACGCAAACAATCTCAATAACTAAAACATCAATAATTGCTGATTAATAGAATTAGTGCGGTTAACAATACACCTGAAAAAATTGCAGCATTATTGACGCCGCCTTTAGAAATCCATCCTCTGTTTTCCATCATAGCACCAATAAAACTGTCTATTTGGCAACCAATCCATCCAACTATAGTCGTAGTTAAAGCAATCCAAATACCATATCCTAAATTACCGGTGGCCGGAAACCAACCAATTACAACTGCAGATAATGAAATTAGGCCTGCGCCACAAAATGCTGCGATTTGACCAGTCCTAGAATAACCACCATTTGTTCCTTGAGCGCATGGACTTGAGTCAGTGATGAATCTGACACGTGGATCTACACAACCAAACTCGCTAGCCCAAGTATCTGCAGTGGCTACAGCAACTGCTGCAGTAAAAAGTGGGAATGTAAATGTCCAATCTTCCAACAAAAATGCAAATATTGCAATTAGACCAGGTAATGCGCCATTTGCAATTACATTTTGCCAACTCCTATGGCCATCTTCAGATTCAATCATTCCTAGCCTTACCTTTTCATCCCAAGCCCAGTGAGTTGCAAGGTGACTCGTTGTCAAAAAAATAAGTAAAATTACTAACCAAGACCAATGACCCAATGCTCCAACAATTAACCCTAGTGCTGCAGCAGAAATTACACCTGGAATATCAAGGATTTTTGTGAAGTATGATAATGTAACTAAAATAAACACAATTCCAATGGTGATGTACACATTTTGTGTACTTCTAAGACCACCTTCAACAAGTTGCTGAACGTCCATACGATTCAAGCCTCGCTCGAGTCGCTATTATTCGACTTTATCGGGTGAATTTCTTACCCCTGCCATTATTCCAGAACCAATCAACAGTAATCCTGTAACTAAGAAAACTATCCAACCAATTGACAAAAATATCGTACCTAATTCTCCAATACCCATCTTATTCGCACCGATCTCTACTCCGTAAGAAGTTCCATTCCAAAATGAATGACCCAATATTGCCACAATTACCCCTCTAAAAGGTGTAGAAGGTAATGGCAATCCTCGCCTTGTGTTTTTATCACCTTGTTCGATTTTAGGATTGTATGAATAAAGTAGATCTTCCCATATGCGTTCATCTTGTGTATTTTTATCCATGGAGTTGTGTGAATATTCTACTGCTTGTCCAGTTTTACGGTCAACTAATACCCAATCCGTACTAACTTCATTAGTTGCATCTACATTTACAGTATCCTCATCATTTCCAATCAAATTATTTTGTTTTTTATTCATACTTCTTTGTAACATTAGCCAACCTAATCCAACACCAGATAAACCTGTCCAAAATGCATGTCCAGGAATTGAACCAATTCCTCGAACTAATGAGGTAAGTGTAAATGAGATTGGTCCACCTCCCCACGAAAATAAAACATATTGCAAATTCTCTAACATTGCAAATCCTAGCCCTACGGTAAATCCAACTTGAAACCCTTTCCTTGGAGAATCAATCATTTTCCTATTCAACCAAACAGCTCCAAATTTACATAATTCCTCTCCGACAGGTGCGGAAATTGCCAATAGTGAGAAGTAGAACAAATCGGAATCAGCAGATACCCCTGCAAATCCTAGTAATGACGGCGAAATTATACTGTTGATTATTAATGCGGGAATGGTAGATAACATACCGGCAATAAGCAACGTTTCTGCCACATGCTTTTGAGTTGGAATTTCTAATTTTCTAGTGGAATAGCTCCACCATGCAAATACTGGAACACTAAAACCTACAATCCATGCAGGTACAGCAATCAGAATAACTAAGAAAAGTATCAGTAAATTATTTGGATAAAGTCCTAAGGCAACAAAAAGTGAAGTTGTAGCCAACAATACTATGGAAAATATAGTCCACAATAGTTTACTTTGGGGTATGTCTAGAACTCCAGTGTCTTTGATGAGATGATGTCTAAACTTGGTGGGAATTGGAGTGATTAATGTTTGTCTATTTGGGAGGACATGGGCATTTGTCCCATGTGGGTCAGGCTCTGCAATTTGTAAATGTATCAATTTTGTCTTTCTGATGCTCAAGAACCATGCTACAAATGGAAGGGTGATTAATGCACCAATAAAAGCGATAGAAGAATCATTTTCTATTATTCCAAATGGTATGAATAATGTTGTTTGAGCTATAATGTATGTGAGTATAACTACACCCAACATTCGCCTTACGATTTTCCACGGATCCTTGAATTTGGTTAGAATTAATTGCCCTTTAGGTGGAGTCAAAGGTTCAGGTTCTACATACCTATATCGTGGCATAGGTGCGTAATATTGTGGTTGCGTCACCTGCTGAAAATGACCTAGTGGACGAACCCCCGGTTGCATAAACTGTCTAGTAATCACCTAACTAAAAATTATGGTATTATGATGCCGCTCAGTTCGCCCATCAGTCGTCATTTACTAATTCGGATGTTGTGCTTCATCATCGCGGCGTTATTCGTATGCGGCACCCCTTCATGTTAATTGCGTTCATCGTGACACTTTTTTTATGGTATTAGGTTTGAAATAGAATAAGGTGATAGCAAAGGCAGGCGAAACCATGTTTGTACATAAAACCAAAAGAGATTCAAGAGCAATAGTCCTTATTTTATTAATGGTAATTTCAAGTTTATCAGCAGGCGTATCTAGTGTTAGTGCAACTACTGGATATGAGACAATTTCGGTGAACAATGTTACTAACAGTTCAGCAACTGTAAATTCAATCTATTTAGATCAAACAGATACTTATTCGTGGTCTGTTGACATAGTTGACTCATCTGGAATGATAGTTGATTCAGATTCGGGTACCATTAGTGGAGCATCATCTCATATGGCAGCAGCAGCATGGACTACACCTACTGTTGCAGGTACATATTTGATTGAAGCCGAGTTAAGTGTCATGGGAATTATGGCTCCAATTTTGTTAGACAATACCACTTCCA
>CAYSJV010000062.1:0-9597 GCA_964431435.1 uncultured Candidatus Poseidoniales archaeon | reverse complement strand
TTTGATAATAATGGGAATCGTGTATATGAAATGGGTTTTACCTGACTTAATAGCTGTAAAGTATGCCCGACCAAAATTCACACCTGAGCACACATTTAGGCATGAAAATAAAGAGTGGGTTGACTACAAACTGTGAGGGATATTATGGCAAAAGAACGTAAATTCAAAACACCCAATAGCAATGGAGATGAGAAAAAAGAGATTACAGTAATGAACAGAAGGCAATTCATGAAGTATGGTTTCAACTCAGCTGCTGGAGTTATCGCTGCTAGTTTTGGAGTATTGGGATTCGCATCAATATTAATGCCTGGAGGAGGCGGCGGAAGTGGAGATCTTTCTGTCAAATATTGGGCAAAGGGACGTGAAGACTCAGCGTGGTATGGTTCAATGCACCTCCAAGATATGGAGTTGAGTCAATTTGAAATGGAGGCTGGAAAATCTGCATCTGGAATGGCGGGCGCATCAGGAGTTTGGAATGGGTTGCCTGTAAATGTAGTATACGTGCCTCACAACGAAAATAAAAATGCTGCTCCTGTCGCAAACAAACCAAGATTTCAATTTTCAGAAGGATATGATGGGACAAGCAAGTATGTTGGCCATTTTGATGACCTTGCCGAGACTGATGCAAGGTTAATACCAAATGACAATATTGTAATTGTGTTTGGAAGATGTCCGCATCTTTGTTGCATACCTGGATGGCAATTAGTGCAAGAAACATTTACTGCAGATAATTGGACTCCTGGTGGCTCAGATGAAGGTGGAAACAAATTATTCTGTATCTGCCACAGTAGTAGATTTGACCCCACTATGCTCGAGATGAATATGAATCGTAACAGAAATAATGGTCAAGAATTCACATATGCAGGAATTAGAAAATCAGGTGGGCCGGCACCAGTAGGTCAACCAATAATACCAGCACAAATTAATAATGGCGTGATAGAGGGTATTGATGATTACGTGGACTGGTTGACTTTTTGTGATTAGGTGATATTATGAATGCTATGTTTTGGATTTTGTGGTTTTTCATATCAATAGTATGTGTAATCATCGCTTTCACACTAAGAAAAGAAAACGAGGAAACGCCCCGCAGAGAAATCTTGCGTGCTGTAGAATCATCTGGCAAAATGGGAATTGCTGAGAAATCATTCCTATGGGTATTTTCTTGGTTAGACACTAGATTTAGAATTCAAGATTATTGGTCTATGAGTAAAAATGCGTATTATTCGATGCATAGACAACTACCACTTACACATGCTGAAAAATATAAACTCAGAATCATATGGTACTGGTACCCACTCTACTGCTTAGGTGGAATCTCATTTTTGGCCTTTATCATATTGGTCATAACAGGCACAGTTCTTGGAATCTACTATGTCCCGGGAGGAGATTTGGCATTAGATCCTACTCCTGCATATGCTTCAATGGAATACATCATGCTTGAGTTGCCATTTGGTTACATCATCAGATCATTGCATCATTGGGCTACACATTTCATGGTGGCGTCAGTATTTTTACACATGTGCAGAGTTTATTTCACAGGTGCTTATAGAAATCCAAGAGAACTAAATTGGCTAATTGGAATTGGATTAATGTTCTTCACAATCTTTTTCGGATATTCTGGTTATTTGTTACCTTGGGATGCACTTGCATTTGGGGCTGCAACAATTGGAATTAACATGGCAAGTGCAACACCACTCGTTGGCCCACAGGTTGCAACCCTAATGTTTGGGGGCACCTCGCTTTCAGGTGCAACTGTAACGAGGATGTATTTTATTCACGTATTTATTCTCCCAGTAATTGTGACTTCATTGATTATAATTCACTTATTCATAGTATGGGTACAAGGAATAGCGGAGCCGCATTGAGGTGATAACATGGGAATGATAGAAAACTTAGGGCGTGTTGCTGACACATATATTGAAGAAAAGAATAGTCTTAGGTCGGCAGAAGAAATAAGGAAAAGAACATTTACAGGACATCTTTTTTGGCCACATGAAGCGCTTAGGGACACAATAATTTTCATGGCCATGATGGCTGTGTTGCTGTTTTATTCGTACTTGATCCCACCACCACTACACAGTGCTGCTGATCCAATGGCTCAAGCCGGTTTTGTTTTCCCTGATTGGTATGTATTGTTCAGTTATGGATATCTAAGGTGGGGTGAATATCTACCTCAATTCGATGTACCTCTCGGGCCAATAGGTGATTTCTTTGGACAACCTGTATATCCATTCAATGCAGCAGCATGGGGAGTCATATTAACTGGACTACCTGTAGGAATACTAGCACTTCCACCAGTATTAGGTGGTACTGCAAAAAGAGGTGTTGAAGATCCTTGGTTTGCCGTAGGTGGCGTAATATATCTTGCTCATGTTTGGTTCATAAGTGTATTTTCGATAAACATATTTTTGGCATTATATGGTAAAAATCGTATGGATGCATGTAAGGTAGATCACGGTGAATTAATATGTGGAGTTCGAGAACCATGGTTGGCTGATCTGTTTAACACGATACCATGGGTATTAACTGGAATCTTGATTTGGATTATGATATATTTTGGTGCAAGATGGTTCTTGATCAATAGTATCGGTGTTCGCACCACACCTCAATTAGGAAAACAGATTAGTTTTGCTGGGTTAGCAATTGCTGTTCTATTTTCAGCAGTAACATTCCCAATATATGATAACGGATTTTGGGAGATGGGTGGATTAGGTGCAATGGATGATTACGAAACATTAGATCAAATGGTAGATCAACCAAGTGACCACCACATTGAATATACAAATGAGTTTGCAAATGAAGGTGATATCATTTCTGCAGGGGATTTAATCCTCTATGAATATCAGGATTTCCAGCCAACCCAATTGTATCTAATTGATTATGCGAATGCAAATAATCACCGGGATGTGTTGACAAATAAAAATGCCATTGAATATTCAAAAAATCAAACTGGCGCTTCAAAGACTTCAACATCAGGAACAATATACATAACTAATGAAGGCCTAGATTCAGTGCCATTTAGTGCTGAATGTTCTTACAAACCGAGCATAAGAAAAATTGCAACGGTTACTGCCACGATGGAAATTTTCGACTCATCGGGCGCATTGGTTGCAAGTTCTAGTGACTGTTCATCAATAAACATGAATATTGTTCCTGGGAATTATGATTACGCATTTAGTGTTACAACAACTGGAGAAAATCTAAATTCAACATTCTATCTTACATCAGATCTTGAAATTTCAGCATCTCAGCCTTTGATGCTTTACAAAAACACAGGAAGAGTAGTTGACCTTGCAGTAGAAAACGACACTGCAAGTTACGAAATGGTTCTCAATCCAGCATACCACAAAAATCCAAAAAGTTTGGATGCTAAACTAATCTATACATTAGCCATTCCATGTTTAACACTTGGTGCAATGGTATATGCTCTGATGCGTAGAATGGCAAGGGGTTACGAATATGAGATGAATAAGTGCTATGGTTGCGACCTATGTGATGATGCATGCCCAGTGAGATTATTCACTGGAGGTGATAAGTTAAACATTATTTACAATACATGGAACAATGAAGATGATGGTGTGCCAATGTACACATGCCTTACTTGCTCTGCTTGCACTAATGTTTGTCCACAATTAGTCGATTACGATTCTTATGTAGACATAAGGAGGAATATGGTCATCGGAGGTGCTCCTTCTGCAGAAATCCCTCATTCAATACTGCAGGCAGTATTAGCTGCAGAATCCGAGGAAGATGCAGATGGTGATTTTGCTGCCATCGAGGATTATCAATTAGATTCTGAAATTGGATACTATCCTGGATGTGTTGATTATATTGACCGAGAGATGATTTTCAGTCATTTAAATGCGGGTGAAATGAATCTAGGTGCAACGACTGATGCAGCATTTACATTATTTGATGAAATAGGAGTTAATGTGTCATATCTAGGAAGGGATTTTCTAAAGTGTTGTGGGCACGATCAAAAATGGCAAGGTATGACTGAAGTTTTTGAAAAGTTGAAAGCATATAATCAAAAGAAATTGAATGAAAGTGGAATTAAAACGCTAGTAAGTAGTTGCGCAGAATGTTTTACAACATTTGCAAAGGATTACGAATTAGATGAAATCAAAGTGATGCATACTACTGAATTCCTGAAAGAGAATAATTTCAAACCTGATTTGAAAGTTGATGAAGGAGTTACTGTAACTTATCACGACCCTTGTAGGTTGGGAAGGCAGATGGGCATATACGATGAACCTAGAGAATTAATTGATGATGTAGAAGGAGTTAATTTAGTAGAAATGGAACATCATGGAGAAGATGGATTATGTTGTGGTGTATCAAGTATGATGGCGTGTAATGAAAATAGCCGTTCCATACGTGTAGAACGATTTGAAGAAGTAAAAGCGGTAGGCGCAGAAATAATGCTGACATCATGTCCAAAATGTGTATCGCACTTTGAATGCCTCAAATTTGAAGGGGATCCAAGGCATGACTTTGAAATTTTAGATATTGTAAGTTTCTTAGCTCGTCAAGTAGAATCGAAAAAATCATCTAAAGTAGAAATAACAGGAACAATAGATGAAAAAATGGTAGAAGCATAGCTTATCCACTAATAACAAGATTTGTAGATAGTAAACGTGTAGGATTCCCTGAGGCCAATGTCCAATCTAGATGAAGTGCAAAAACGTCGTATGAAAGAAGTTGCTAGAATAAAAGCACTGATGGATACTGCAAGAGGTGTAAGAGAATCTGAAATAAAGGGTGGAGAAGAATACGTCGCATTTGTAAAGGAAGAACTTTGCATAGGTTGTGACCATTGTACTGTAGTATGTGATGATGATGCAATAGAGTTGTACCATAAGCCACTAAAAACACCCCATTTAGAAGTTGAAAGTAATAGAAAAGCCAAAATTATACGAGATGCCTGTACAGGATGTAGATTATGTATATTGGTTTGCCCAACTGATGCAATTTCCTCAATAGAAAGGTGAATATAAATGTCGAGTAAAGAAGATGCGCAACGCTTTGGGGGCGAATTTGGACCATACCGCAGTGGAGAAACGAAGGGAGTGAGTCTCTCAACATTCAAAACACTTGTTTGGACATCAAACATTGGAGGTTTAGTGCTTGTTGCAATATCTTTGGAGATGTTCATCACACAAAGATGGTTTTGGGGTATTATCTGCTTAGTTGCCGGTATCATAATTGCTTTGTTCCCCTCAAATTATGAGATAGTCGGTATGGAACAAAAACAAGAAGAAAATGATTCTGAAATAGGGGATCCAGAATAAGATTATTCTAAATCGCTCAATTCTCCTGATTCTAATATATTCATCAAACGAATTGTATTTGACGCCCCGCTCATCGCAAGAGGTGAACCAGTTACAGTAACAATTCTATCTCCAGTTAGTAATCTACCGTCTTCTAGTAATTTTTTTGTAGCCAATTCCAAAGTATCTCTTGAGGATTCCAATTCATCGACAAGAACTGTGTCTACACCTGGAAAAATGGTCGAACGCCTACAAGCTCTTATTCGATGTGTCATCGCAGTAATCGCACATTTAGGTCGATATGAAGCAACCAACCTAGGAGCAGTGCAGTGTTCAGTTGCTACAATCATTCGCTTGACATTCGCTCCTATTGCTAGTTCTACGGCAGCATTAGCAACCGCTCTTGTTGAACGATATTTGGCCAATGCTGGAGCTCGTTCAAGCAAAGTCATTTCTTCTTCAACACTTTCTGCAATCTTATGCATTGTTTGAATAGACTCTAGTGGATAATTACCACTTGCAGTTTCCCCCGACAACATTACTGCACTAGCTCCATGTCTTATTGCAGTAGCAACATCAGTAACTTCAGCCCTAGTAGGTCTTGGGTTCACACACATTGATTCTAACATTTGAGTCGCTATAATTACAGGCATACCCCTTTCCATTCCAGCACGTAATATCCTTTCTTGCGCTGCAGGTACTTTTTCCAAGGGTATTTCGACACCTAAGTCACCTCTAGCAACCATTACTGCATCACTTTTATCCAATATTTCATCTAAATGTTGTAATGCTGCAGGATGTTCTATTTTTGAAATAATTGGTGTGCGGAGTTCTCTGGCTTTAATTGAATTAATCACTGGTTCTAATTCAATAGCAGATCGAACATAAGATACTGCAATAAAATCCACTTCATGATCAAGTGCATGCTCTAAAGCAAGTTTATCCTTTTCACCAATTGCTGGTAAATCAACAACAGTATCTGGAACATTAATCCCCTTTCTGGAACTCATAGGACCGCCATCTTCTACCACGCACCTGACTTTTGATTTTGCAATACCTGGTGCATCAATCACTCTCAGACGTACAATTCCGTCTGCCAATAAAATTGGATCTGATTCTCTTAATGACTTTGATAATCCACCATATGGCACAGGCAAGATAGGGCAAGCCCCTAAAGTGATTCCTTCTTTTTCACCGCAAGCGAATATAACTTCTTGTCCTATTTCCAAATCAATAGTGCCTTCAAACTCTCCTAATCTCAATTTGGGGCCAGGTAAATCTGCAAGTATACCCAATGGGCGTTTACTTTCCTCTTCCACTTTTCTTAACTTTGATATCAATTCGCTTTTACCTTCTAAAGTTCCATGACTATAATTTAATCTCGCGATATCTAACCCTGCGCCAATCAATTTTGTTAGCATTTCATGGGATGAACTGGCAGGACCAATTGTCCCAACTAGCCGTGTTCTTCGCGTGGCCATCGTTTGTATTGAACATATCAAGGCACTTCATTGTATCTCAGAATTTTCAGCACCCATTGCTAGCATTGATAATTCTGCGACAAACTGATGCCATTTCATCCGAACATTGGGGTTCTGTTTCTGAAATTCTGATTTCTGGACAAACTTAGCAGAGGGGCTATTCAAATTACCAAACTTCCCTTTTTTGTGGTTTGACCGATAAAACCAACTTGCAACTCTGCCATCGCCTAGATATGCTACTGGCTCTGTAGGTGAATCATTCAATAACAAAGCAGTGGGGATGCCTTCTTGAATCAAAAAGTTCTCGGCAAAAGCACCTCCTTTCCCATAGGTCAACTTATGCAATTTACGTTTTGAAAGGTTAAGTAATTGTTTTCCACTTTCAATAGTTATGATTCCTAACCCATAGGTTCCTCTATCGTTTTTAACAAACACGTGTGGTGTTTCGTCTATACCATATTGCTCATATTTTCTCCCTATTTGATTTAGCATAGCATCGATATCAGTTACTAATCTATTCAAGCATTCCTCTCGTTCCAAACACTTCTCCTCACTAACCATCCACATTGGATTTATCAACCATGGATCAAGAGAAATTATCTGACAAATTTCCTCCGCCAATTTATTCAAATAGTGGAAATGTGATGATTTGCGTCTATTGTGCCAACCCATAGAAGGGTCTGGCAATACAGGCTGGCCCACCAATCCCACAGGTATCCCCTCTGTCAAGTCATTATTTAGCAATACTAAATCTGGTGTTCCGACATCCTTCACCAAGACGGTTTCATTATCTGCAGTTACATGATTCAAAACAAGAGGTTTAGTTAACCCATCGAGGCTTCCATAATCAGAAAGCGAGGGTGAACCCACAGTCACAAGATATCCTGTATGCTCCAAGATTTTTTTAAGCGCTATTAAATTTTCAATATATGCTGAATTCCGAGTGTGTGATTCAGGGTATATGTGTATGTGAGATACCTTATCATGTGCTCTTTCTATGTTTTTTTTAAGCAGATTTGACAATCGAGAAATGTCTTCTTCCTCAACATTGTTGAAACCAGCTGGAAAGTTGTTAGAATCAACAACTCCTACTTTAAAGCCCGAATCTCTAATATCCACACTACCATAGATTGGAATCTGATATAATCTTCTTTTTTGTTCAAACCAATTTTCAATCACATCAGAATTATTGATTAATATTTTTGTAAAACTATCTAACAATCCATCCATCGAATCATCTCCTTATCTCAGACAAGTAGTCATCCACAAGTTCAACTACACCTTTATCTTCCCGCCCAATTCCATTATCAATTACATGAACTGATTCAAATAATGCCAATCCAATTGCAATATCTTGTTGTGCGCGAAGTAATTTTTCATATGGTGTGTTTTTCAAGATTATTTCATCGATCCTTGGTTTTAATTCATGAATAAAATCTCCCAGCAATGAAGGTGAGGTGGAAGTTCCCGCCGCCAATTTAGGCCGATGAATAATTGATTCTGGTAATCCTGAAAGTTTGGCTGCCTCTCTCAAAGCAGCCTTTTCAATGAATCCATCAGAAGACATCCCAAGTTTCCATTGCATGGGAAGTTGACTAGATGATTCTAGGTGAGAATTCCCCAAAAATGGAACTCTTACTTCCAAGCCATTTCCCATCGAATGCCTATCAACTAATCTTAACTGGAAATTTGATAATTGGCCATTGTTTATCTCAAATTGAAGAGTTTTCTCTAAATTTTTATAATTCACATCAGGGATATGGGTGCTTTTATTCCAAGGTAATCCCTTTCCTTCACCGCTGCTCAATTTACTTCCTCCTAACCCTAATAATTTCTGAGCAAAGTTATCCTCGCATGAATTTAAACGTGAGGTTATCAAATCCGAGTGCTTCTGCAAATTAGCATACCTTGAATATCCAGCGTGCAGTTCATCTGCACCTTGACCACATAGACCTACTTTGACATCCTTCGACATTGTTTCAAACAATGGCTGGAAAAATGCAACTGTTACATCTAAGTCTTCGCCATTCCAAGATAACCTTGGCATATATTTCCAAAACAAATCAGATTCAAGGATGTGTTGATGGTGTGGAATCTCAAATTCCGAGGCTACCAATTCTGCCGCAATCCAATCTGGATTATCTTCGTCCTCTGCTACAGTCCAACATTCTGGGGTAGGAACTCCCTTTAATTCTGCAGAGGATTTTGCCAAGGCCACAATTAAACTTGAATCTAGACCTCCTGAAAGGACTACTCCAAGAGGTACATCAGACATCAGTCTATCTGCAATGCTACTACCTAAGCTTTCTAACAATAACTTAGCATCAGTAGATGGATTCCAATTATTGGATTCACTTGGCTTCACCCGAGGTAACATTGCAATACCTGTCAAGATCGGATTATTGTTTTCATCCAATTTCCAAGTCTCAATGCTTCCTGGTGCTACCTGAACTACATTCTTGAACAATGTCGTATTATCAAGTGGATACTCATATGCCAATCTTGCAACTAATGAATTTGTATCTAATTCTGAATTATAATTTTCGTGAGCCCTGAATGCCTTGGCCTCACTTCCAACCAACAAACTATTTCCTACAATTGTCCTAACTAGTGGCTTAACTCCTAATACGTCACGAGATAATATTAGTTCACATTGAACAGGATCCCACAATACAAAACCCCAAATACCGTCCAATTTACTCACCCATGAAAGATGTCTAGTGGCAGGGTTACCTAGATCCGAGTAGCCTTTTTTATACCTAAACAATCCATTATCTCTTGTAGCAGAGGAGTGGACTGTTTTTTCACTCAAGTCATTATTACCTAATGATGAATGTAATGCAATT
>CAYSJV010000061.1:0-10415 GCA_964431435.1 uncultured Candidatus Poseidoniales archaeon | reverse complement strand
GATTTGTCAGATTGGATGAGCGTAAGTTTCGATAGGGAATGGTTAGAAGAAAACATCAGATGGAAAGATTTCGGTACGGGTGTTCGATTAGGAAAATTAGCTAGAGAAGGTTCAACCAGCCTAGTATTGTATGATTGTGCAGCAGAAGTCGAAGTAGATGCTTTCATGCCTCATATGCATCCAGGTGGAGAAGTATATCTTGTTCTAGAAGGAGAAGTATATGATGAAGATGGAACATATCCTAAGGGTTCTATTGTATGGATGAATCCAGGAACTCAACATACCCCTAAAACACGCGAAAATACATTGATTTTAGTCCTATGGCCAGACGGAGTTAAAGCAATTTAATTTTCAGGAATTCTATGATCCATCCAACGTCTCCATAGAGGTGGAATCGTATGCCTCTCATTAATCATCAAACACTTGAACATCCCTAGTTTTTACAATTAAATCTGTGAATTTGCTATTGAATTTTGTTGCTCTTACAACATGATTATCTATCCAGTGATAATTTCCCCCTCGCGGTTTTCCAACAATAAGCCCATGATAATTGAAATTGTGTTCTTTTAGCCACTGCTCTGTAACTTCTCTATGTTCCTCAGTTCGTGAAGTGAAAAAATATATCACATGTCCTTCCTCATACCATTTGTTGATTAGTTCCAAAGCATCGGGATACAATTTAGCATCTTTCATGCGTTCAGGTTCTTCATTTGGAATATCATCACATATTGTACCATCAATATCAATTAGATAATTTTTTTTTCCTTCAGGTAATATTGGACTAAGAGCATTACCCTGCTCATCTTCGATGCTACGTAATTCTTCCACAGCAGACCTAGGTGTCTATACGGCTTTTGAACATATTTTACGGTGAGTTTGATATTGTGGTATAATCTGGCACAAACTACCGAGCCGACCTCAAAAACTTCGGTGACCGTAGGTGCGGGGCTCAGGAAGTGATGAAATGGGTATGGACCCTCAACTCAAAGCAAAGTTACAGAAACAGCACTATCATATCGTTGGCGAACATGGCGGTGTCAAAATTTGTCATTGGACAAAACAATCATTATTGAATGATAGATCATGCTACAAAGGAAAATTTTACGGTGTAAAAAGCCATAATTGTTTACAAATGTCACCAATTGTTGATCAATGCAATTTAGCCTGTTCTTATTGTTGGAGAGAACCACATATGGATACATTAGAATTAGTAGATCAAGATCCATTAGAAATGCTTTATGAAAGTGTTAGAGCACAACGTAGATTAATTTCTGGATTTGGTGGAAATGATAAGGTGGATAAAGCAAAGTTTGCTGATGCGCAAGATCCTAAACACGTTGCAATATCACTTAACGGAGAACCTACACTGTACAAAAATTTAAGCGAATTTATGGAATTATGCCATAAGCACGGTATGACAACAATGCTAGTGACGAATGGAACACTTCCTAAGGTACTTGAACGACTTGACACATTACCTACCCAACTATATGTAAGCGTAGATGCCCCTAATAAGGAAATTTTTGATCGTATTTGTAAGCCTAAATACAACACAGGTGCGTGGAATCTATTTGAAGAAACAATTGATTTACTCCCTAGTCTAGATACTAGGATTGTTTGTCGACATACTCTAATCAAACATGAAAATATGCCTTATTATGAAGAATATGCAAAATTGGATAATCGAGCAGATCCTGATTGGATAGAAGCTAAAGGATATGTTCATGTTGGACATTCACAAAACAATTTGAAAGGCGACAATATGCCTTCACATGAAGACATAATGGAATTTTCTAACAATTTGGCACCATTGGTTGGACGAAAAGTATTGGATGATTCTAGACCCAGCAGGGTCGCATTAATTGGAAATGAAATAATACCACTTCCAATCCCTATAGCAGAATTAGAATTCCCTTCAGATTTGGGAATTGCCCCTCCAACCAAACACTTACCACTTGCATAATCTTATTCTTTTATGCGTACAGCACCACATTTTGGACACAACTCTTCACTGCTGTCACCATAATCATGTCCACATGCAACACAAGAATTTGCAAGTTTACTTTTCTTAGAGAGCCCTTCAAGCTTTTTCTTTTCACCACTAAGAACCAATCTACCTTGTTCAATTTCTTCAATGAGGAATTTGCCAGCACCCCCTAATTTCACTAGTGCGTCAGGAGGAAGAGATATTGTACCTATATCATCTAGAATTAATTCACGTCCTATGGTTAAATCTGTTATTTCCATATCAGTACCGTGTTCTGCAATAAATCTTCCATCTCTTAATTCCAATGCCCTATCTGCAAACTCCGCAACTTCTCTATTGTGTGTGACAAGTAGAAATGCAACATTCTCTTCTTCATGTAATTTTTCGAAAATTGAAATTACTTCTCTACTTGTAATTGGATCTAAAGAACCAGTTGGTTCGTCAGCTAGAATTAATTTCGGTTTAGTAATCAAAGCCCTTGCAATAGCAACACGTTGTTGTTCCCCACCTGAAAGAGTTGCAGGTAACCCCTTTGCTCTATGTCCCATTCCTAAATTTGTAAGTAATTCCATCGCTCTGCGCTTTGCTTCTTTTGGTGGTACTTTTTGATGTCTTAAGGGCTGAGCCACATTATCAAGTGCAGAGAGATGTGGTAGAAGATTACCTTCTTGGAATATGAATGAAACAGTTCTTTGTCTAAGTTCGACTAATTCGGGTCCTGTAAGTCGAGTCATATTTTGACCATATAGCGAGACATTTCCCGCACTTGGTTTCATTAATCCACCTAGACTTTTCAATAGAGTGGATTTTCCAGATCCAGATGGCCCTACGACAGCAACTGCTTCACCAGGTTTTACTTGAACATGTAAACCACGAAGTGCAACAACATTACCATCTTCTGCTTTAGATTCATAGACATGATACAGAGCGTTTGCTTCAAGAATATATTCTATATCTTCACCCATAATCTACTCCCCCTTTAGAACACTTGCTAAATCAGAACGAAGTGCCTTGCGCGTAGTGATCAATAGTGCCATTACTACTGATGCAAATACTGCTAAAGCTACAATACCTAATTCTAACCATGGCCAAACCAATTCACGACTAATTACTGATTCAGACGTACCGCCTAATAATTGGAATATAAATCCAAATACATTGAATAAACCATTGAAAGATAGTGCTAATCCCATTCCAAGCAAGACTCCCAACGCCATAGATACTACGATTATTGATAATATCTCAAATAGAACTAATCTGATTATTTGATTTGGACTGGCACCTATTGCTTGTAATACAGCTAACTCTTTTTGTCTTTGATTGAGTACCAAAGATAGGAACACAAAAGCAGATGCAACAGCTGCGACACTCGCAACAATAAATTGCAAGCTCAATAAACCAGGTGTTCCAAAGATTAAACCACCATTTCGTTCAACTTCTTCGTGTTTAGTTTCCCAATCTAATGCACTTTCAAATCTGGAATCTGCTTCAATACTGGCACGAAGTGCCATTAAATCCTCACCAGTAACATCTGGTATACTGACGAACCACGTTGTAGCAGATAAATTATCAACTAATTCATCACCAACTAATGCACGATATCCTGATTCACCAATAATTACACTTGATTCCATTAAGTCAGTGGAAATACCAGGAATGAATTCATGAGTTCCAATATATCTCAGAGTTGTATTATATGATGTAGTTGTGACTCTAAAATCTGCAGGAGATATAAAGAATTGTCCAACTAATGGAGGTGGCATATTAACAAATCCAGAATTACAATTAGTTCCATTTTCTAAGGTACCATTGGGACAAGTTGCATTTTCAATTGAGTCAATAAATTCGAAACTTAATTGCCCCGTAAACTCATAAGCACCATTCAAATTAGCGTTACTGAAATTGGTCATGGTTAATGACTGTGATTGTATGACGAATACAGTATGTTGTAAATTAGCATCAGCTAAATTTGTATTTGTTAAATCTACATTGGATAGTAATGCTTCACTTAGGTTTGCACCCTGAAGGTTTGCACCACTCAAGTTTGTATTTGAAAAGTCTGCACGACCGAAATCTCGCCCACTTAAGTCTTGATTGGATAGATCAAGATTAGACCAATTACTTTCCATTAGATTTCGATAGCCTTCAAATATTTCAAGCAGATTTGGCTGTACAATTGAATCATTTTCAATATATTCGATTTTATTATATTTTTATGTTATCTGTGTTCTCGCTATTAACATCTAAGAGTATATCTCCCGAATCCCCAGAACCTCCACGCCCAGAGCCCCATAAATCCATTTTGTATGCCGCATCTTCACCAGCAGTAAATCCTCCGTTTTGATATCCTTGCATTGCATTGGAAATATCTTCACCAGGAATTGCCTGTGGTAACCAACGCAGAATGGTATCGGTTTCATTTAATAGCACATATCCAACCAATGTTTCGCCTCCTTCTGGAGTTAGAGCCAATTGAGGGACATGGACTGCATTAATTGTCACATCTTGCCCACTTATTTCAGCAATATATGCTTCTACTTCTGATGCGTTTTTTGTATCAGTAGTGATGAGTTGGAGATCGCTACCTACTGTGACATCAGCAGTTCTCTCATCAACTAGTGTTCCAGTATATCCTTGAACTGCGGCCAAAGTAACTATGGAAAGAGTGAGAAGCATTATCACTGCTAATCTGTTAACGGATTCTGTTGAACCACTACCTTTCAAGCCTCGTTTAACATCTGAAAGTAGAGGAGTCCTACTTAAGAAAAATTGCATTATTTTAGGTCCCGCAGCACCCAACCTTCCTAAGATAAGTGCCCCTCCAATCCATAACATAAACGGTCCAAAGATATTGATTAATCCTTCAACAAACCAATTAGTAAGAATTCCATCTTCACTTCCATTCATTTCCATCCACGTATCAATCGCCCCTAATGACCCAACAAGGAATAAAGTCCAGTGTAGCCAAACTTTAGGTTTGCCAACTTTTTGTATTCTACTAACTCCCTCATCAATCTCTAGTTCCATAAAGTCACGAGTTCTACTACGTCCAAAGATTAGGGCGAGTCCAATCGTGGCAAGTGCAGTAAAAATTGTCGCTCCAAAACTGATGGCAGGGTTGACTGAGTAACCAAGGGGCTTGAATTGTAAGAACCCAACACTTGCTAGAACGATGGGAACTGCTGCCATAGCTAGCAAATAACCAATGAACCATGCAATCGATGCAATTACTGCCAATTCTAACAAGACCATGCCGCGTAAACCACCCGAAGTTGCACCAATTACCCTATGAATTGAAATTTCTCGTTTACGTTGCTCTAATGAAAGAATAAGCCCATAAATTAAAACTGAAAGTGAGAGAATAACAATTGGTACCATGATGATATAATCAAATGCTTGTATTAGACCTAGGAATATATTTAGAAACAAAATAGTACCACTTATTATGTCAACATAATATAATTTGATTTCTCCATCATGATACGTATCTTCTTGGACATCTCTACCTAATGCCTCTAACCAATCTGCAGCATCGTCCGTTGAAGACGTTGGCAATAATGAGCGATCAAGTGTTATACCGAGATATACATGGTCATAGTTAATCAAAGTAATACGCTGACTCTCATTTAATACGGACCAAGTTGAGTATATCGGATTTGCTGCTAAAGTAGGATTTCCTTGTGGCCACGGTTCATAGATACCCAATATAGTCAGGTTTTCAACAGTCATTGCAAATTGACAATGAATATAGCCATTCTCACCTCCGAAGATAAGTTCACCTGCACATTCATCATCTTCTATTTCTCCAATATAATCGCTTTCAGTATAATAGTTGAATGTAAGAAAGTCAAGCTTGTCCCCTACTACCGCATCTGATTCACTTGCAATATCTGATGGGATGTACACTCCTCTTTGTGCTTCCATTTCTTCAGGAGATACCCATTCTCCCATGTCATAAATTATGTTTTCAGAAAGGCGGTCTGCGAGCACACCATCAAATGCCCCCGGCCCTAGAAACGAGATTGCTCTAGTATTCACAATAGGAGGACCAGTTGTGTATTCATAGTCCCAAATGTTGTTTGAATCCCAATTTCTTAATTCATCTGTCTATTTTATTTGTTGCATTAGTATAGTCATTTGCTTGAAAATATCTTCATTTCCAAAGTCCAAGGCACTATGTATCCCCTTTTTTCCAAAGATTACTGTACAATCGTTGAATTCTTCCATTGCAACCAATTCACCACAGACTTCAACTAGATGTGTAGTATTGTTACTCCACCCATCAGTATTTTCTGCAGGAGCTTTTTGAAATTCCACCTTAGCATCGAATACATTAATTTCAAGGCTTCCTTCAAAGAATACTTGTGAAAGCCCTACACCATATGAAAGGACAGTTGTAATGACCAAACTTGCTAGAAATACACCAGCAAAAACAGCCATACCACGTTCGCGGCCTCGCCACGCACCTATGATTGCAAGACGTAAGTTATCTGGAGTATCTCTCAATTTACGTCCAACTTTTGAGAAAGCTTCTTTGGTCTTATCAATTTTGTCCATTGTCATTCCTCCTCCGAATTTCCCCATGCACTTTGAATATCAGAATCAGCAGTAATTCCCTCTTTCAAAAGTAACATTCTATCTGCTTTAGAAGCCAACACTGGATCATGTGTCACCATTAAAATTGAAATTGGTTTTTCTTCATCATGACAAAGTGATTGAAATAATTTAAGGATTTCTTCACCCGATGCAATATCCAAGTTACCCGTTGGTTCATCAGCAAGTAACAGCGGTCTTTCTCCAGCAATTGCTCTAGCAATTGCAACTCTCTGACGCTGACCTCCAGATAATTGCTCCGGAATATGATCCATACGGTCACTTAGATTTACTCGTTCTAATGCATCGATAGCTCTTTTTTCCGCTTCATAAGAAGACACCCCTGAGATTTCTAGTGCTACTGCAACATTATCTAATGCAGAAAGGTGTTCCAAAAGATGGAAATCTTGAAAAATCCATCCTACACCATTTCTTCTAACGTCAACTGTTTGTCTTGGAGGTTTTGTCCCATATCGTGATTTCTCTAATGAGATATCACCCGAATCCGCATCTAACAATCCCCCAATTATGTTTAGTAAAGTGGATTTACCACATCCTGACGGACCCATTAATGCGACCAATTCACCTCGCTTCATTTCTAGATAAATTCCTTTCAAAACCTCTAGTCTCGTGCCACCTGAACCAAAACCTCTTTTCAGATTAGAGACCTCAAGCATGAAGTTGCGGAAATAACTAACAATATGAAACTTGGTGTTGACAGTTTATACATAATTTTGTTTGGTTTGAATATTATAATCTCGACAATGCATCTTCAATATTTGCACACCACCTTTCGATAGAAAAGTTTTCTGCTGTTAGTAATGAATCTGGGTCCGGTACTCGGATTATTCCATCCCTTGATTTCCACTCAGAATATATTTCTTCTAATTTGGTTTTCCACGCATTAATATCATCTTTAGGTAACAAAAATTTTTCATGAGATACTTCGTTATGTGCAGGTGCATCTGCCATAATTAATGGGGAACCACAAGCCATTGCTTCTAAAGGAGGCAACCCAAAACCTTCCGCAATACTCGGAAACATTAGTACTTCACCGTGTTGGTACGTGGCAAATAACTCATCATCTTCCAACCTTCCAACCCAGTTTATTGTAACTTTTGAATTTGAAGCAACAGTTCCTAGTCTAGCAGTATCCTTTTCGAGACCAACTTTGTGCAATACAATATCTTTCTTCATTTCATCTGACATTTCTCCGATAACACGTAATGCGAATTCTAATCTTTTTCTAGGATCATCAGTACCTACATAGATTAAGTTGCATTTTTCTTTTCGTAACCAAGAAGGTTTGTCCCTAAGGGCACTATCTGGATTCAGCGTAGATATCTCAATACCATGGGGAACTACATGGCATAATTTATTTGGCCAATGCTGTAAGACTTCTTTTTTGGTTGCCTCAGATATACAGATAATCAAATCTGCTCGTGCCAATCCACGCTTCAGTTTTTCAATATCGCGTTTTCTTATTGAATTAATATTTGTTTCACCAATTTCTATTTCAACACCTCTAGATTTAACAGTTCTAGGAAATAATTGAAACAGGTCATGTACTATTATTGCAGTGGGTACCTTACAATTTTTTGGAATCAGGTGGGCTTGTTCCTGATCAGTTACAAGCACCACATCAGGCGATATTGATTTACTCAATTTTGAGACTCTACGTGGATGTGTAATCCACCTTTTAATCAATTTTGAGATGGGATTACTACCTAATTTATGTTCGATAGTTTTTGATAACTCGTAATTTTTGATTCTCCCATCAGCCAATCTTTCGACTAAGTTAAAATGAGCTCTACCTAATCCAGTTGATTTAGGCAGCGCGCCGCCTCTAACGACCATTACCTTACGTGTCACGTTAGCCCATAACAGTTCTAACTATAACGCCAACTCTATGAAAACTCATCTTTTCATCATTCAGGGGGTATTGGAGGTTCTATACCAGAGGCTATTGCGGTATCAACAATCTTTTTGTCATTTTCAACCATCATTTTTACTAATTCCTCAAAAGATGTTTTAGGTTCCCAATTTAATTCATTTTTTGCTTTACTCATATCTCCAATTAGCAAATCCACTTCTGCTGGTCTGAAAAATTTTGGATTTATTCGAACTCGCAATACATGATTTTGGTCATGTGCAACAGCTTTTTGACCAACCCCAGTCCATTCTAAATCCATTCCTAATTCTGCAAATGCAATATTAATCATTTGTTGTACACTATGTGTTCTACCTGTGGAAATAACATAATCTTCTGGTTCATCTCTTTGTAGCATCAACCACATTGCTTCTACGTAGTCTCCTGCAAATCCCCAATCTCTTTTTGCAGAAACATTTCCAATTTCAAGGTGGGATTGAATTCCTGCTGCAATCCGTGCTGCAGTCATTGTAACTTTCCTTGTTACAAATTCTAAACCTCTTCTTGGAGACTCGTGATTAAATAAAATTCCTGTTGAAGCATGAATGCCATAAGATTCTCTATAATTTCTAGTAATTTCGAAAGCAAATGTCTTAGCAACACCATAAGGTGAACGTGGATGAAATGGTGTTAATTCTGTTTGTGGGACATCTCTTACTTTACCGAATTGTTCAGATGATCCCGCTTGATAAAATTTGCATTTAGGCATATTTCGTCTTATTGCTTCTAGACAACGCAATGCACCTAATCCAGTAACATCACTTGTCATTAGGGGTGATCTCCAACTTTCTGGAACAAATGACATAGCACCTAAATTATACATTTCATCAGGCTTTACTTCTAGAATGGCATTGTCCAAACTTGCTTGGTCAGTTATGTCTCCATTAATTAATTCAAAATTTTCATTATCAAGGAGGTGATTAATCAGACTCCTTCCAAGAGTAGGTTGACTGGTTCTTCTAACCAATCCATATACTTTGTATCCTTTTTCAAGTAATAATTCTGAGAGATAGGATCCATCCTGTCCTGTGACACCTGTAATCAATGCTCTTTTGGCTTCTGCCATAGTGGCCCGACTTACCTATTATTCTTGAATTGATGCATATATTGAGCCAATTAACCGGATTGCTGATGAATGAAGAATCTAGTCCGCTCATTGTGGCACAAGCATCTAAACAACTCAAAGTTCTCGTGATAAGAGGAAGCATCTCTTCAAAAGGAGGTGCTGAAAGGGAATTACTGAAATCGCTCTTAGTATGGTCAAATGATATGGAAATAAGGTTTGGCTCATTAGACATTACTTCTGAAGTAAAGGAGATACTTGCTGGGAAGGTAATGTGTATTCAAAATCCAGTGACAGATGGTTGGCCAAAGGGCACATTATCTGAAATTACAGCTGCCGTTAGCCGTTATTCAGAAAAAACATGGGCTACGATGTATGAAACAAATATGGAAGATGAAGATAGTTTGTCAAGTGCAATAGAATGGTGTGATGTAGTACACATTTCAAGTGGGGATGGAAGTTTGGAGATATTGCCTTTAATCCCTGAAAACAAACCGATTCACTACCATTGTTTGGAACCTCCTAGAGGTTTGTACGAAAATACACTTCATCTTGGGTTGGATGGGAAAAAGAAGAGAAACCTGTCATTGACCAAATTAGGATTGTCCGCACAGAAAAGGAGACATGAGCGCCTATTCAAAGAACTTAGAACTAGAAAAAGTTCAACGATTAGTGGAAATAGTCGCTATACTCAAAGAAAGATTGAGGAAATATATGGTTTAGATATTGGAGTTAATTTAGAGAATGGTCAGCCGTGTGAAAGAGATGAATATGGCTATCCAAAATCATCTACACTTTTGTGGCATGCAATAGATCCTAATGATTGGGAATTGACAAATCAA
>CAYSJV010000060.1:0-10570 GCA_964431435.1 uncultured Candidatus Poseidoniales archaeon | reverse complement strand
GAATTTATTTATTAGATTAAAGCAAGGTTACAACTGTTCCAACAAATGACTCAAGGCTCTCCTTCGGTGACTAAATTGTTGCTTACATTCTAAAGAAACTTCACCAAAAGTTTTGCCATCTGTAGACACCTCGCCACTAATACCATATTCCACTGAGTTACCAAATTTGTCTATATCTAATGGAATAAAAATAGGGTCATAACCAAAGCCACCTGTTCCTCTTTTCTCAGTAGTAATATAGCCTGGACAAACACCATATCCGTGTAAAATTTGCTTTGAATTACTATCCCAAAAAGTTGCTGATGCACGATATTCTGCCAATCTATAATTATTATTTGACATAAGGTTTAGAATACCATCACATCCTAATGTTTTCAAGACATATGCACTATATACACCTGGAAATCCATCAAATGAATCAATAAACAACCCCGAATCCTCTACCATTACTGAATAATTGTGAGTACCATATTTATCTTCTAAAATCTTCAAACATTGGTTTAATTTTGAATGTGAAACTTCTACAACTGTATCTACTTGTGGTTCGATGATTTCAGGAGCCCCATCTTCAAACACTAAATGTTCAACATTGAACCCCAATGGTGAGAACATATGTTTGGCTTCTTCCAATTTATGAGGATTGCCTGTCATGAACAATATTTCCCTCACCATTAAATCGCCCTTGAACTGGGGGTACATACTCTGGCTAAAATATACTTGTATGTGTATTAACCATGATAGCGAACTCTAGTTTTTATTTGCTCAAATCTTGAAATCACATCTCCTGCAAGTGGTAATTCGCCACCACCTGTTGATTTAGGTAAACCGTGCTTGTCATCATAATCAAGATAATTCTCTACAATTAATTCCATTGCAGTATCTTGTTCGGGATGACTTGCTCCAAAGCATTCGTGCATAAGATGAAAGTCTAAACCATATTGTTCTAATTCATAAGTTATCTTCGCAAGACCGAAATCAACCAACGAGATCCCTTCAGCTTTATCCCACAACATGTTATTTGTGGTAAGATCACCATGTGTTACACCAAGTCTGTGTAATTTTCTAATACATACGCCAATCTCCGAAAATATTTTGTGATAATGACTTTTTGTTAATTTGTTTTCCCTTAATATTTGTACTAAAGGCAATCCCCCCATCAAGGTAGTAATCATTGTTGTTTTACTGGTGTCAAGGTCAAGTAGATGTGGAGTTGGGAGACCTGAATGGCTTAGTTTATTCAGAATTCTTACTTCAGCATTCATCCTTTGAGTTGTGAGGCGTAAATCTAAGTCGGGGTGACGCCATTCTCTTGGTTTCCTTGCTTTCATTACAGCAGGTATTCCCAACCAACAACCAGAAGTCACAGTTGCTTCTGCTCCTACATGCAATAATTTTTCTTCAATCCAAGCCTGCAAATATGGTACCTCCGTAGTTCTCTTGTATTATACGGAAGATGCAATGCTTCAAAGGTGTGTGGGTGCAGCGTAATACAGTACAGGGTGGTTTATTATGGCTATGAGTTTGCCCATGTGTGAAATTAGTTTGAAGGGAAATAATGAAAATCTAACTGATGAAGAGATTGATTCTAGAATATCTAAGGCAAAATCAGAATTAGGAGATAGATTACTAATTCTTGGACATCACTATCAAAGAGATTCGATAGTGAAGCATGCTGATTTACTAGGGGATTCGTTCCTACTCTCTAAGCTTGCAGCAGAATCTTCAAGCAAATTAATCGTGTTTTGTGGGGTGCATTTCATGGCTGAAAGTGCAGATATATTGTCTAGAGATGAACAAGTTGTAATGATGCCAAATTTGCGAGCAGGATGTAGTATGGCGGATATGGCAAATGTCGCAGATGTAAGTGAATGTTGGGAAGAATTACTAGAAAATCTAGATTTAAAAGATCCAGCAACACGAGAAAATCCAGCACTCCCTGCAAACCAAGATGATTCTTATTTGGTTCCAATAACATACATGAATTCCAGTGCTAAACTAAAATCATTTGTAGGTGAACACGGTGGAATTGTTTGTACTTCTTCGAATGCAGATGGCGTGTTAAAATGGGCATTAGAACGAGCCGGTGGCAATGGAAAAATCCTGTTTTTCCCAGATCAGCACCTAGGTAGGAATACTGGTTTAGACATGGGGATTGCAGAAAATCAAATGGCTGTATGGAATCCATCTGAGTTGCCAGATTGGGAACAATTGGGTAACTCAAAATTAGTACTTTGGCATGGTTATTGTTCAGTTCATAAGAGATTTAAAACTGAACAAATAACTGAATTTAGAAAAGAATATCCAGGTTCAACAATTGTAGTTCATCCAGAATGTACAAAGGAAGTTGTACAATCTGCAGATGCAGTAGGTAGTACTGAATTTATTAGAAAATATGTAAAAGAAATGCCTGGTGGTTCAGTAATAGGTGTTGGTACCGAAATCAACATGGTGAAAAGACTTGATGATACTTATTCAAATAAACAAGTTATATGCCTTGATCCGTTAGTTTGTCCTTGTTCAACCATGTACATGATCCATCCATTATTTCTAATGAATTTGTTAGAGAAATTAGTGGAAGGAGGAGTGTATAATGTCACATCAGTGCCACAAAAAATAGCAAATAATGCTAATATCGCTCTACAAAGAATGCTTTCTGTCCCAAAGTAATTATTCTTCTTCAGAATTTCGTAATTTATGTGAAACTGTTTCTTTTTGACGTTGAAATGCATAATACCCCAATAAGGGAACTAACAATAATATCGAACATTGTAAAACAAATCTAGAATATGGTTCAATCGGTTTTTCGAGAGAATAAACCACAATTTTAGGAGGTCCTTCTTCTTGCTCCTCGAGCCAAATAAGATAGTTTTCAATTGAATGTGGTTCTCTTTGATTGACTTTGTCTTTTGTGGGCTCATACATTATGCCTGTTTCAATGACATAATATTGGATTTCATAATCTTGATATTCACCATATTGCCTATCTGGCCTAAGATTTAACTGAGATGCCCAAACGACAATACCATGACCCACATCTGCTTCATGTGTGGGGTATTTTGGATCGCTTAATAACAGAGTTTCTCCTGTCAATAAATCAATTAAGACTAGGCGATCTACAACACTAACATTGACTGTTGCAACTGCCCATCTACCATCTGTATCTATATCCACTATCTGTTGATTGTTGTAATCAACATCTGGCACCCCCCACGAAATCATTTCCGCATCTTCTATAGGTGTTGTTACATCCAAAGGTATTGAGGTAAGGGTCGGGCGTCCTATATCTCCATGCCTTATTGTGGAAGGTTCATCATCATATACAAGCACCAATTCACCTTTAGCAGCAGAAAATTCTAGTAAACTAGTTGCATTTGTAGGGATTTCTGGTGCCACAACTTCTACCCCACTAATATCAAAGAGTCTTAATATTCCCAATCTATTTACAACCACAGTAGTCGTTCCTTTATCTTCCAATGAGATTTGTAATTCATCAACAGAATCTATCGTGATATTAGAAATGATTTTGTTTTCGTTCATATTGAATATCAAAATTTCCGTCGCATTTGCTATTGCTACAAATTCTCCGGCCACACCTAGAACTGGTATTTCTCCTGATGAAGACTGCCAAGGTACAGAACTCCCATCTAATTCTGGATTAGACAAATCATGAACTAATACCACATAATTGCCAATTGATATTTCATCAACAGTAACCATCCACCCATCTGCAGCTGAAGTTTCTAATGGACGTTCTACATCTTCCACGGACAATTCCCGATGAGTAACATCCCAAACTAATACCCCCGATGTTAGAAACAATACTGCCAATATTGCAAACCCTGTATGGGTAGAACGAGGATTAGAAATAGTGTGAAAAATATTACTAATTTTTTTGTTAAGCCAAATTTTAGTACGTTCTGGCTGGGTCAATAATGTCACGAATCTTCCATTTATTGTACGCTCGTCAAATACTTTCCATACTGAATTAGACCAGCGCTCAGAAAATTCTACTGCCAGCCACCCAACAATCATACCTCCAAGTATATCCATTATCCAATGAATCCCAAGATAAACAATTGCAAAAGCTGTGAGAACTATAAAACAAGCCAAAAAATTTCGATATCTATTCCATCTACCATCCTCATCATATCTTACAAGTACAAGCCAAACAGTAAATGGTAATCCAATATGTAAAGAGGGCATATCATTTGTAAAAGGATCAATACGAGTAAACCAATCATTAATTTCTGGTGTTAAATTATATGCTAATGGTTGCATCTCTGGGATATATTGTCCCGTAACTCTCACATTGAAGAATAAAAAGAATGGAATCGCTATCGCATAAACGAAAAATGTTGATAAGCAAACCTTATCTGCCAAATATCTATCATCAAAATATACAAAATAAAGAATTGAAACATAGCATACAAACATGTATCCTGCTGTATAAAAATGTGTCAATATGAATGTTAAAGTTTCAGATAAAAATAATTCTTGAATCTGAAGAACTATATTTCCTTCCACTGCATAAATCAGAGGTGTCATCTCAATTCGAGTGCTAGCCATTAATGTTCGATCTAATCCATCAACAAGATCTTTCCAAAGATAAATTGAGAAAACTAAAGCAATATGTAACCAATATCTTCTAAACATGTCAACAAAGCCTCGAAGATTTACTTTAGCCCATTTTGGTTTGAAAAAAGGTAGCAGGATGATACCTGCCAATAGTGCACTAGTCACCCATGTCAAATATACGCCCGTTCCAGCCAAAATTGGTTCCTCCTCTCACGAATTAATATCCGTTTTAGTGGCATCCTTGAAATAATATGCTATGAATTTAGTAACAACGGTCAAAAAATAGGGCTTACTCTGCTAGCGTGGGCATAGTAATGAATACTGCAATAGTGGGCGAAGTCAGCAATATCGAAGATAGTGATTTGTATGGGCTGGATTCACTAATTGATACAACAGATTCAATTGAAAATTTAAAGAAACGTTTATCTGAAATTCAAGAGGAAGAACATAATACATTCAAATTCAACAATGGTCTTGGAGAAATATTAGTCAAAGTAATTCCATTGCCATTAATTATTGCTGGTATATACTACCAAATCAACCCCTCTTTTCTTGCACTCGACATAAATGGAAAATCTGCTTCAATATTGCTTTCATTTATTCTTGTAGGTCAGATGATATGGCAAATTGTCCTTGCTCAAAGAGCAAAAGGGTTACGCTTAACTAAGGCAAATTTTGAACTTCAGGGGTTAATTCACAAACGTAATGGAAGGCCATTTCATTCACTAGAAGGTTATGTAGAAGTAAACGATTTTCTAGAAGGAGAATATCTACAATCTACACTACATCGATTTATGGGATTTATTGCTATTTGTAACTATTTGATCACACTGATTGGCGCAGTTATTTGGCAAATGCCCTATGGATATAGTGAATTACTTGCCACTGATATAGAAGCAGCACCTGCATTATTAGCACTTTCAGCAGGATTGGGTACTGGAATGACAATGGCTCTTTGGGGCGCAGTAATTATTGACAAAACAGTAGATTTTGATTCAAGTAAACCAACTGGTTTGATGCATGCTTACGCACCTTCAAGCCACCCAACATCATTACAATTAGCTTTCACTGACATCCTTTCTAGTATAATGGAACCAAGTATATACACTCATTTTGAAATATATAAAGAATTTTTACAAACCAAATTAAAGGATGAAAAAAATTCAATAAAAGCCTTCGAGAAGATTCTGTTTTTAATTTACTTAAACAATCAAAATATGTTAAAACGAGTTGACATTGAAAATGAAATTGGAGAAGACTTTGAAGATGTAGAAGAAATACTTTCACACGAAATATTCGACTACAATAGTCTGAAGGAAATAGTAAAAAGAGCACAAGAATTACTCCCTGGATTTTTTAGAATCATTGACCGCTTACAATATCAATTAAGCAACAATATCGTGCACGTAAAAGCTCAGGAAATTATTTATGATTGCGAAATTGAAAGAGTTATTGAATTTGAAAAAGCAAATTTATTCATATTCATTGCAGATAATGGTAAAGTAGAAACTGAATACAAAATTGAAATTACTGCACCAAAAATGTTGCCTGAAACAGATGAAAAGAATATTGAATTTTCTGCTAATCAATATATCGACTATCCCGAAAAAAATAAATTAGAAACACTCTCAAAAGAAGAGCAAGATGTTGTTGGTTTAGTTGGACAAATACTTGGAATGGGTAAATTATTGTGGATTAGTTTGCAACCTACGGTAAAAGGTTCCACATATATCAACGTAAATATTTCAGATAATGGTGGGCACTTAATTGGTGGAAAGACTATGAAGATTGAATGTCGAAAAAACTATGCTACTGCACTCAAATCACAAACTGGTAAAGCAAGTGTACTTGCTGGAGCGATGGTTCCTCTTGCAAAAGCTGCTCCTAGTTTAAGACGATTGATTGGATTACCATAAGTTACCATGCTCCATGGGTATACGGTTTTCCATCGTCTGGATCTTGCCCGTTAGCGAGTTTGTATAATCTTTCAAAAGTATATATTCCACTACTACAACCTACAGACCACGAAAATGAGAGTGCATAGTTGCCAATTGGTGTTATAGATGGTTTCTCATATGAAAAGGATTTAATTAATTTTTTAAATTCATCATAGGTATCTTCCTCATTCCTTTTAGGAGAACATGACGCACAAGGACATGCTACTCGAAGTCTATGGTAAGGGATATCAAACTCCGTAGAATCTGCATATCTCATTATTAATTTTTTTTTTGTCCTTTCGACTTCTCTTAACTTTGGAACTTCTACATCCATATTGATTCACCATCAAATTATCTTTAAACCTGTTTCTGTATCTGATTTATCTAATTCAAGTAACAAATTATCAACTAATTTTGAAAATGCTATTGCCGAGTTACCCTCTGGTTCAGAAAGTATTCGATGAACTCCATCATCGCAACCACGTACAATACCCGGGTCAAATGGTAGTTTTCCTAAATATGGTACTTCAAGGTCTGCTGCAGTATCTTCTCCTCCACCTACTTTGAAAATATCTAAGGTTTGTGACCAATTGCCATCTTTATCTGTTGTTGAAGTTAGTTTTTTCCCACCTGGTGCCATAAATTCTACAACTGTATTCGCAACAGGTTTTCCAGAATCATCCAATGCTCTACCTTGCAAAGTGTAACCACTCATATTTTCTATTACTCCAAGAATCTTAACCTTTAGTGATTTACCAAAATTTATTGATTTACGACTGTCCATAAGTGCTACATCTTGTGGAGTTGTCACAATTACCATACCATCTATATCTGAAAGAGATTGAGTGACTGTCAATGGCTCATCGGAGGTTCCTGGTGGAAAATCTATAATCATAAAGTCGAGTTCACCCCAATTGACATCACCGATGAACTGCTGTATTGCACCTAGTTTGATTGGGCCTCTCCATACAACAGGAGTATCTTCGTCTTCAAGTAAGAAAGCCATAGAAATTACTTTTATTCCACTTGGGCCAATGGTTGGATTAATCCTACCTTGATCTATATCTAATCTAGATTTATCAAGTCCAAGCATTTTTGGAACATTAGGACCTGTGATATCTATATCTAATATACCAACAGAATGCCCACGACTTGCTAATGATAGCGCCAAACCTGTTGCAACTGTTGATTTACCAACTCCCCCTTTACCAGATAGGACCATGATTTTGTGTTTTATGTCCTCTGCCATCTTCTGCATAGCCATTTTTCTTTTCATGTTAGCATAAGCGGCTTCCATCTCTTTCTGCTGTTGTGCACTAGCTGCTTCAGTTTTGTCAGCGCTTGGTGCATCTGACTTGTCACCTGTGGGTGTGTGGTGTGAAATTGGACTTTCAGTCATACTCTTCCCTAACTCCCCGAAGAGGAACTTGTACTTCAAACCGTGTTAATTTCATCCATTTTATTATAATCAGAATTTATCTTACGATATACAATAAAACCAATAAGAATTGGAATAAATCCTGTCAAAATTAGCCAAGGCTCGAAATTACGTTCATTTACTGCAAACCAAAAACCAATAGTCAAAGGAGATCCTATGAAAGAGCCTATTAGCACAGTTCTCTTTTTTTCATCAAAGGATTTAGGAGAGCCAATAAAGAGAGATATTGGAGCATAAAATTGAGAAAATACAAACAAATCTACCGCAACCAAACTGAATAATACATCCCAATCTAAGGCCGCGAATAATATGTGTAGACCGAAAGCAAGTGAAAATAAAATTCCAGTAATTATTATTCCAAATGCAGGTGTTTCCTTTGAAGGTAAGAAGGGCATCGTCTCACTACTATAAGGGACCGAGGGGTAATACTTCGGTTTACCGGAAGTTTACAACCTTGAAAGCTTACAAAGATGAGTTAATAGTTAAATTAAAGCAAATCTTGTTAGTAAAAAGATTTGATAACTGTCTACTCACTGGGGTTGGCATGGTTCGTACAATCAGATTATCTAAAAGAAGAAATATGAAACAAGATAACATTGCAGTTAGCCCAGTAATTGCTACAATACTTATGGTTGCAATTACTGTTGTTCTTTCAGGGGTGTTATATGTATGGGCACAACAATTAGCAAATAATCAGACAGACCTTGGAACTCTAAACAGTTACGATGTAGAAGCATCAGTGAGTGGTGTATCTTCTGAAATGACAGACAACCTTGTAAGATTATCTTTTGTAAATGGAGAGGATGATTTGCAATGGTCATTTGTTACAATTACTTTGTACAACGGTGATATTACCTACAATTGCAACAATAAAGAGAGTGCTGATTGTTTTGCTTATGAATCAAATCAAGATTCAGCATGGAATGGTAATGAAGTAATATTGTTAAAAGAAAACGGAATCCAAATTTGTGATGGTTCAACACCCACTTGTGATATCGAGGTGACTGTTAGTTACAAAGGAAAAGCAGTGGCTGGAAATAGCAATACGATTAGTCTTGAAGCAGGGGGATTAGGAGTTGATGGTTCTGGCTCTGGTCCACCATTGATTATTACTGCAGTTTTTGACGGCCCACTAAGAGGTGGATACCCCAAAGGAGTTGAGTTATATGTTCTAAGTGATATTCCTGATCTCAATATGTATGGAATTGGTTTGGCAAATAATGGTGGTGGAAGTGACGGTGTTGAATATATATTCCCAGAGAGTTCATCTGCATTAGCTGGAGATTTTATCTATGTTTCAAAAGAAGAAGCTAAATTTACAGAGTTCTTTGGATTTGCTCCTGATTATTTAGGAGGTAATAGTGTATATCACAATGGTGATGATGCAGTTGAGATATTCTTCGATGGAGTAGAGGTAATAGATACATTTGGAGACTTAGATACAGATGGTACTGGTGAAGCTTGGGAGTGTATGGATGGTTGGGCATATCGTACTGATGGTGTGGTAGCCAATGGAGGGAATTTTTCCGTAGCTGATTTTTACTATTCAGGACCTAATGCGCTAGATGATGAATTTACAAATAGTGATGCTACAAATCCAGTTCCTATCGGTACCTGGAAGTAACCTTTACCTCGGGAAAAGACAAAGAAAGCCTTTACCGTCAGGGTGCTTGTAGCCATCGCCGTGAATATTGAGGGTTCGTTGCTTTCAATATTCATCTAATTACTGGCGATGGTTACACCTTTTGTCAAGAGACATCTTGTCTTCAATATACCATTGCATCATATTACAGCATTGTGCAGGAAATAACCTTACTGTTTCTAGTACCAAGATTATCATTTCATCACCAACTATTGATTTACAACTATGGCATTCATAGATGTAATCATTTGCTTGCACTAATAGTAAAACTTCTTCTAATTCATTTCCGTTTATTATTAGAGATTCGGGTATAGGTATTAGATTCTCCAATAAATTAACTTTGGCACCTTTAACATGCCAAAATCCATTGGAATCAATGTTCTTTGGAGTCATTTTTTTATCAATATCATCATTCATTTTTCCACTTCCATTTGTTTTCTTTATTTCTGAATTAAAGACGTCCCCTATTCTTTCTAGAGACTATATAAAGGAAAAAATGCGACTGCCGAGTTGGGTTATCTCGAGAAATTATATGAAAAAGGGGTTGAGATTGATGGTACCTGGAATTAACAACGAAAAATATATGAAGAATTTGTACTAAATATGATTAAATAATGTTCGATAGTCACATCATTCCGTATGAGTGATACTAAAAGCATTCGAATCAAATATATAGATTGGAAATCCCCCTTTGAAATCAAATTAAAGAAACATGTCAATCACAATCATCAAAACGACAATGTTGCTGTGATAGTTGGGAGGAATGGTTCGAGAAAAACTCTCTCTGCAAGATTGATTCAGTTAATGGCAAAATATGTTTCTACACGTAATCCGCTACAAAAACTAGAACTTGAAAACTTGATGGATGAGGTTAAATGTGAATATATTGAATTTGAAAGAGATGGACTGTTAACTGCGCAATATCCTGATGGAAGGGTAGGCAATTGGAGATATGATATTGAAATCGAAGAACCAGTC
>CAYSJV010000059.1:10890-11125 GCA_964431435.1 uncultured Candidatus Poseidoniales archaeon | reverse complement strand
AAAACTCAATCAAGTAGGGACTGTTACAGAAACAGCAGACACTATGAGGATGGCTTGGAATTCCGAATTCACAACCGTAATTTCACACCGCTCAGGAGAAACTGGAGATAGCACAATCGCAGATCTTTCAGTTGGCTCTGGTGCAGGGCAAATCAAAACAGGAGCACCGGCTAGAAGCGATCGCACTTCCAAGTATAATCAATTATTGAGAATTTCAGAAAGTTGTGAGTTGTTT
>CAYSJV010000059.1:0-10839 GCA_964431435.1 uncultured Candidatus Poseidoniales archaeon | reverse complement strand
GCAAGGCAGTCATGGCCATATCTGTTTGAATCTGAAGCAAAGGTTGTACAAGAAGGAACAACATTAGAGGTAATGGCTGAAGATTTGGGTAATCCAACATGTTTGCATTGGGTAGATGAAAATTGGTTACTTGTTTGCGACAAAGGTGGGAAAATAATGGCACTGAACTTAGTTGATGGAATATTTTCCTCACCAATAACTCTCCTAGAAAATCTCAACTCCCCTCACGGCGCCCTTCATTGGACAGATTCAAATTCTAGTGCAAGGCTGTTTGTTTCACAATTAGGGACATTACAAGCTTGGGATATTCTTTCAGGAGATAACCCTTCTAATTGGGAGTTATCTCCTCCTCATACACTTATTGAAGGAGTGGCAACAGGAAACCACCAACAAAATTCAATCATGTCAGGAATTGACGGGAATTTAATTTGGCATTCCGGATCAACATGTAATGCATGTGATGAAGAGGATTGGAGGAGCGCCACTTTGCTAGATGTAGATCCTTGGACAGGCAACCATACACTTCTTGCATCTGGCGTAAGAAACTCTTACGATGGAGTATGGGTTCCTGAAATGGGTTACGTGTTTACAGATAATGGTAGAGACTGGTTAGGTGAAGATTATCCTTTTGAAGAAATAAATTTGTTACAAATAGGGGAGGATTATGGTTGGCCACTAGATGAACCAGGTAACCCCTATCCTAATGGAACTGAAGCACCAATCTCTACATGGGCACCTCATTCCTCAATCAATGGAATCGATGTAAGACCTCAAAATTCCACACTACCTGGTGGAAATACCACAGTTTATGTTACAGTCTTTGGTTCATGGAATACAGTAGTACCGGTAGGAAAAGAAATCATTCGAGTAGATTTCAGTCAGGATGAAGATGGAAATTGGCAAGGAGAGACTAGCGTTGTAATTGAAGATCTATCTACTCCATTGGCACTAAGGTTTCATCCCAATGGAGATTTATATTTTGCAGATTATGCACATGGGACCATTTATCGTTATCATTGATTATACATCAACCATTCCTTCAAGCGCCTACAACCTTCTTTGATATTTTCTATACTTGTGGCATATGATATTCTGCACAAACCATTACCACCTTCCATTAAAGACCCAGGAATCAGTTGTACCTTTGCTTCATTCAAAGCTCTAGTTGCAAATGTAATGTCATCCATCCCAGTACCACTTACATCAATGAGGATGTAAAAAGCCCCTTCTGGTTTTGGGACATAGAATTGAGGAATATCTTTGAGTCCTTGGTATACCACTTCCCTCCTTCTTGCAAATTCTTCATTCATTTCAATTCGTTCCTTTTCAGATCCAAGGGCAGTTAATGCTGCATTCATTGTAAAGGTAGGAACATGTGTGGCAGCACTTGTTTGACACAATTGTATGGCCCGCATTGCTTCAGGTGGACCTGCTGCCCATCCCAACCTCCAACCAGTCATGGACCAAGCCTTTGACCACCCACCGATTGTAATAGTTCTCTCTTTCCCCCCTTCAAGATTTGATGGCGATACATATTCACTTTCATCCCATACCATTGTTGCATATATCATATCATCAATTATCCACAAGTCATGCTTGTGTGCTAAATCGACTAGTTGTTGAATTTCTTCAGGGGTATAGACAGCACCAGTAGGGTTGTTTGGTGAATTGACAAAAATAAATTTTGTATTTTCATTTATTGCATTCTCTAACGCATCAAAGTCAGGATGATAATTTTCTCTTTTTACGGGGACATGAACTGGAATCATCCCTACCAATCTGACTTGTGCATCGTAAGTGGGCCAGGCTGGTGCTAGAAGTAGAACTTCATCACCCGGATTTCCTAACCCCATTAATGCGTATAGGAGAGCTTGCTTACACCCAGGCGTAACCACTACACCTTCCCAATCTATTGAAATACCGTGTTTGTCTAAAAGAAAACTACTAACTCCTTTACACAATTCTACTGAACCAGCACTTCTTGTATAGAAGGTATTTCCATTCTTTAATTCTTTAATTGCAACACTTCTAATGCTAGCGGGTGTGTCAAAATCAGGTTGGCCGACTGTAAATCTAATTACATCTTCAGGGGGTGGAATCATAAAATCAGCAAAACCCCTACCAACAGTGTCGATATGTTTGTTCATTGTGGGCAAAGCATGTTCCCTCAAACTCTCCTTTACCAATACAATCCTTGAATATAGTGGGATTATTCATTACTAATTGATTTCAAATACCCTTTTCGTTATTCGGCGCGTTGAAATATTTCCACGATGTCAGCCAACTTGAAGCACGGGTGTCAGAGCGGTTATGTCGGGGATTGCAAATCCTCTTACCTGAGTTCAAATCTCAGTCCGTGCTCTTTTATTCTTCTGAACTTAGGTCAACAAGTGGTAAATTTTCATCAGAATTACTTAGTTCTCCATAATCCCAATTTTGTGTTTCAGATTGATCAGCACCTTTTTTGATGAATTCATCTCCACTAATCACATTCATACCAAACGATTCAATTTTCAGGTCAATATTTTGTTCTTCTTCATCAGTTCTTATAGGCGGTGCGTTCACTTTATCAGATTCAAGTATGAACAATTCATATTTTTTTAAATTAGTCAAAAAATGAAAAATACGCCGCCTTTTCTGAAACCATCTCTTTACATAATTTTCACGCTTGATGTTTTTTGGTAGCCGTTCACCAAACAGGAATATTCTCCCTCCCCTGAGCATTCTATTCAACAAGAGAGAAAGCATTACCTTTGTTTGTAATGCTCCATATCGGTGACGGAATAACCCGAGTGTCCACCAACGCCTTTGGGGGAGCATCATTTTGAACCCAGCTCTAGTAAATGCTGCAGCAGCAGCCACATTTCTTGTAAACGCAATCATCGGTTGAATAATAACTTCTTCTTCAATTCCATCATCCCTTATCGCGGCAGATAAATCCACAGAAGGGATTACTGAATTCCCATGTATAATTGGGTCCTGCCTCCACCTATCCCAAGCCGAGTAGAGAATTCTGTGGCTAATTCCCTTACCTCTATGCTTTTCATCAACAACAAGTGAACACAACTCAATACACCCAATTCTTCTTTTTAATGTACAAAATCCAATTAGGTTTCCATTTTCCCTAATTGTTACATTTGGTACCCTATTCAATAGAAATGATTCATCATGCGACCTTTTGGGAGATCTTAGATCTAAGTTCTCTTCGAATTGTTTAACCAACCATTCACCATCTGTTTCAACCATTTCAACAACTATACTCCAAACACTTCTCCCTCAAAGCGTTGACTAACTCCTGATACACGAATAAACGCACTATTTTGTGACTTGAATCCCTAAAGGTGAAAGAGGATGCGTTTACAGAAAGTATCATGACTGACATTCCGACATCTCAAAAAACTCTTTCAGAAGTCTTCAAAAAGTGGTTTATGAGGCAATTTTGGAGAGTACAACAATCACAGATGATTATTTCAATGATATTTTGGGCGACAACACTAACATTACTTATTTTTGCAAGAATAGAACATCGTTGGGATGCATCAGATCAATGGAATGGAATACCTAAAAGTTACCTCATTATGCTATTTTTGTTTGTTACAGTTTTACTTGGTGTTTTGTTTGTGGGTTGGCTTTATGACAAGATTTTTGCACTTTGGAAAGAACACCAAAATGTTGCAATAGAGAGAAACCCCTTTGCAACATATCAACTAACGCCCAGGGATGCAATGATTTTGGGCTATCTTTCTAGCATACTACGTCAGATGAATCCTGACGATAAAGCAATCATTGAACAGTGCAATTGGATGGATAAATGGGTATCCACTACTCCAGACCTTGAGGTTTTTAGAAGAATGGTTAGTGAATTAGATAAAATTCTTGAAGAGCCAGTTCCAGAATTTCACTTCTTACCAGACGGAGCCGTTGAAAAAGCACGTACTATTGCAAAATCTGAGGATTAAACACAATTACATTTGTGGATTTTCTATTTCTGGCTCCCTAACATACAAGATAAATGGAATAGTAATCAATAACAAAATTATTGTTGGCACATACCACTTTTTTAACGCTATATTTACACTGAAAATTATTCCAAAGCATGCAATAGAGATGATTAATAAAACAAGGTGAATTAATGCTGCTTTATTTGATCTAGGATCTAAGAAACTGTAAAAATATATTCCAGTTTTTTTCTCATTGAATGCTGCAAATATTACATATGCTATACCTAATAATGGAATTAATGCAATGCAGTGCGTGTCAATAGGCAAATTTCCCAATACCAATTCCGATGTAAGAACGATAGTATTCATGTTATGCATGATTTGTTCTGGTAACGTAAACCAATTTTCTAAGGGATGCCCTCTTTTTTGATTTCCAGGGATTAATATGAATGTCACAATTAAAGTTACCATTAATGAATTTGCAAATACAACCGGGTAGATGAGTATTGCAAATTGAAGAATAAAATAAGGAATTTCAATCTTCAATATTTCCATCCAAGAGCACGATGCAAGTATTGTAAAAGTAATTGATAATCCAATGAATGACCAACAAGTAAATGTGGATAATCTCCACAAGCCTTTCATTATAACAGGTTCAAAATTACCACTACTTGTATGGTATAATAACACGTCTCTTTTTACTTTTGTAATAACATAAACAATTGTTAAGATACTACATATTGCTATTATGGTACGCAATGCAACCAAAACCCAAATCGAAATCACATTTGAGTCCGTAACTACAGATTTTTCAATATCGATAGCAAAGGGATTGGTAATTAGTATTACAATTATCGTGGCTAATAATGCTAAAGCAATTGTTGCTTGAGTAACGCGCCCACTTCCTTGAGCCCACACACTCATCTTGACCATCAAACATTGCGCCAGCACTCTTACTCTTAGCATTTATATCTTAAAATGAATAAAATATCTATTCTTGAATATCAACAATCATCCTATCATAAATCATCATATTCAACAATGTTTCACCAAAATCACGCGCATATGCGCACAACCGCCTAGTTGACTCCGAAACTCGATATTCTAAAAGTAATAACCGGACCTGTTTTCTTTCACCCCACAACCCTTCTTCATATTTTTTCAATGTTATTTGTGCGGTTTTTAGCATATCTCTGGCGATCTCTATTTCACCAGCATCCCTAGTTCTTAAATTCACCATCAAGGCTTTTATGGCGGTTTGCCAAAGTGGTAATTGTTGCATTGGTGGTTTTGAAGATTCAAATATGGGAAGGGATTCAGATTCAAAAATTAATATCGCCAATTGCTGTGCATGATCCATCATTCTTTCTAGTGAACGAGCTAGATTTGCATATTCAACTGATTGACGTCGATCAAGTCCCAATGAACGTGCCACTTTATGAGACGACAACATTGCTCCAAGTTGTCGTTGAATTAGATGATGTAACCCATCAACTTCTCTTTCTCGTTCATCATGGTCCTTAATGAGCTCTTTTTCTGCACCAGACATCACTTCAATGGCGTCTCTGATTAAAGAAGTGAGTTGTAAGTACATTTGATTGAGACTTGAATTAATTGGCAATTCACCTGAACGAAGAAGACTTATGAGAATTATAATCTCATCACTTTCATCACTAATTTCCAGACCTCTTGTGGAGCGAAGAAAGATTCGTAGAATTCTACGCTGCTCCCTTTTATTTTCAGAAGAAAGCCGTATTTCTATTCTTTCGACACCTGACAAATAGGCAGCCATCAAATGGTCATATAATGCCCCATCTGGTATCAAATCATTATCTAATATGACTTGAGTTGTCTTGTTTATCTCTTTTAGAGGAGTTAAACGTAATGCTCCACTGGGGCGCCAATCCACTCGAACACCATCTCTTGCACCTAACTGATGGGCTTTAATCCAAGGCTTAGGTAAACTCATGGTAAATGTAGCACCGCCTGTAATTTGGATCTTACGAACTTCTTGATTTCCCGGCCCAGTTGTCATGGTTTACATAACTAGGATAATATTTAGCCCTATATAGATTACCTATACCTCTAATGATATACCCCCGCAATACCCTGTGAAGTGTGGACACTTCTACACTCCTTATTTTGGGAGCAGCATTCTTTGTTTGTTCATATATGGCTTGGAACATTGGAGCGAATGATGTAGCTAATGCAATGGGAACAAGTGTTGGAAGCGGAGCATTGACTCTAAAGCACGCAATAATCGTGGCCGCAGTTTTCGAATTTTGTGGTGCGGTATTCTTTGGTAGCCATGTTACTGACACAATTCGAAAAGGGGTACTTGATTTTGGAGAAGGGGGTTTTTCTAAAGAATTAAGTCAAAAATTAATGTATGGATTTATGGCAGCTTTATTGTCTGCTGCAATATGGTTGACTATAGCAACAAAATATGGTCTACCCGTTTCTACAACCCATAGTATTGTGGGTGGTGTTATTGGCATGGGCTTATTCATTCAACCGAGTTCAGTAAATTGGGAAAAAGTAATTGAAATTGTATTAAGTTGGATAGCTTCTCCATTATTGGGTGCAATTCTAGCATTTGTGTCATTTATTATAATCAAAAAATTAATTTTTGATAACGAAGATCCACTTAGACGAACAAAATCAATTGCTCCAATTTTGGCTCTACCGACATTCTTTGTACTTGGTTTGGCATTACAATTTAAAGGTTTGAAAGGGTTTTATTCGAATCTTGATTCGGCAGGATATATCACTAAATCAAATTGGCTTCCTCCAAAAGAGGGCAGCACATTTAATCCATTTATTGAAGGTGCTTGGATTCCAATTAATAGTATCTTAGTGGCATTATTAATCGGTAGTATTGCGAGTGTAGTTTTATGGGCAGTAATCAGACGTTATGAGTTCAAGGAAGAAGGTTATGGAGGAGTAGAACGTGTATTTATTTGGCTCCAAATAATTACTGCTTGTTATGTTGCTTTTGCTCATGGAGCCAATGATGTTGCGAATGCAGTTGGTCCAATGGCTGCGATATATGATATTGCCACTTCTCCCGCAGGAATATTATCTCCAGATAAGGTAGAAGTTCCGATAGGTTTGCTTTTGGTTGGTGGTGCAGGAATTACAATTGGTGTTGGTACATGGGGATACAAAGTAATGGATACAATAGGCAAAAAAATCACCCACATAACTCCCTCACGTGGTTTTGCTGCAGAATTTGGCGCTGCAACTACAGTTTTGATATTCTCTATGCCTTTTTTAGCAGTTCCGATTTCAACTACCCACACACTGGTGGGGGCTGTTGTTGGTGTTGGTTTAGCAGGAGGGGCTTCTGCGGTTGATTTTAGGGTATTTGGAAAGATTGCAGCAAGTTGGGTCGCCAGCCTCCCTGTTGCAGGTTTCGGTGCGATAATTTTCTTTGTTCTATTTGCAGGTTCACCTACAAATGTAGTCGTTGTTTCTGCAATTGCTATGATTGGAACAATTCTTGTAATGCGCTCATCTGCTTTTGCAGATGAAGAATCGAGCAGTGAGGTGGAAGATGGAACCATTGGTGATATGGAAATGGGAGTTATTACTTCAGCACCATTGGATCTTTTCCACGAACACGCTCAAGCGGTTGAAAAAACAGTTATTTGTATGTTAAATGCCGTAGAAGCAGCAACATCTGACAAAGAACCCAAAGAGTATATTGAAGAAACTATTTCTGCTGAATTAGAAGCTGACAAAATTAAAACAAAATTACGAGATATGATAGGTGGAGGCGTTCGATTAACAATTGGTAGGGAGACTTTCCTACATATGGTGTCTCGGCAGGATAGGATTGCCGACTATGCACAAAATGTAGCAGAACAACTATCTTTTAGAACGTTATATGAAAATAAGAAAGCCAGAGAAAACCTCAAACAAATGGGAGAGGCCGTTTTAGTGACAGTACAGCGCTACGAAGACACCGTTGAGCAATTAGCAATTTTAATCCGAGCAGGTTTCTCCCGCAAAGAAAAACAAAGACTCCTTGAATTAGTTCGTGATGTCAACTTAAAGGAACACGAAGCAGATAGAGTGGAATCTATTGCAGCGGCACATGTATTCACAACTGGTGATAAAGATGCATTAGCAGCAATGCACATGTATCGAGTTCTCCAACGACTAGATGATGTTGCAAATGCTTGTGAAAAAGCAGCTAACGCCTTTTTGCCCATTATTCATCGTTAAGTTGCTACATAATCAACATTAAGTCTCGATACTCGAACCGAGAGTCGATGGAAATTACAGTGATGACGGTTGTTTTATTCGTCATTGGCGCAGCCCTGGGCACCCCAATCGTTCGTGTTTCGATAGAACGTGGTCCGATTCCATGGCTTCTGGTGTCGATGATTGCACTTGCAATCCCACTCTTCACGGTCGGACCGCACCCTGTTGTCATTGGAATCTACTTCTCGATAGCAATTTATTTGCTATACATTGCGCAGATTGCGATACGTAACCCGAGTGCAATTAATGAATTGTGGAAAAATATAGGTAAAGAATGAGGATACTAAGTCAAGTATCCCAAACAACTCAATTGTCGACAATATCTCCTTGCGCATCTAACAATTCAACAGTTAACCCTGCTGCTTCTGCACCTAAAAGAATCTCATTGTGCACACTATCGCTAAATGAATCTAGAGCAGAAAGAGATGTAGAATCACTTTTATCAGTCAGTTTGTCTACTAGGTGGTTCAAAACACAAGATACTCCATATGCCTGACCAATTCTAAAAGCGTGATCAACACCACCTGCTTCTGAATCTTCGGCTTTTAATCGTAGTATCACTTGTTGTGAATACGCAACAAGTGCACCGTACAATGTTTCCATTGCTAAGGTGCTAATATCATTATTGTCCAAAACGATTTGAACTTGTTGAAGTGCAGTTTGTACTGCTTCACCGTACTTGCGGTGAGCACCAATGGTATCTTCTCCTTCCATTTGCATTGCGCTATCCATTACTTCTTTCCAATCTAGCATGTCTCTCATGCTCTCGAAGAGGCGAGAGATGATGAATCTAACCTATTATTTTGCTTAATTTTAACAAAAATTAACAAATTTACCACAATAAAGTAGATTTCAATCAAGCGAGGGGTTCATAAAACAAAGGCAGGTCGCAGCGTTGCCTTGAAACGTCGAGGGAGTCATATGAGTACAGTAGAAAACAAAACAGATCCGAATTTGGTTGAACTAATCAACCAACTGAAGGCTAAGTCTAGAGATACTGGCAGTGCGCTGTGGCGAGATGTAGCATTACGATTATCAAGAAGTCGTAAAAACTGGGCCCAACCAAACCTAAGCCGGGTATCCCGGCACCAACCAGAAGAGAAAGGAGCAGTAGTATTAGTTCCAGGAAAACTTTTGGGAAGTGGGGAAATTGTTGGCAGTCCAACCATCGCAGCATATAGTGTCAGTGAAGGAGCCAAAGCCAAGGTAGAAGCAGCTGGTGGCAAAGTAATCACTCTTGCCCAACTAATGAACGAAAATCCAAATGGAAAGGGGGTTGTTATTCTTGGATGAACAAGGAGTAACTTATGTTTATGATGCAAAAGGCATGGTCCTTGGTAGAATGGCAGCACATATTGCTAAGCAATTGATCTTGGCAAAAAGGGAAGGTCGCAATGAGAATGTTGTTGTGATTAACTGTGAACGTGCTGTTGTTTCTGGTAAAAAGGAGCATGTAATTTCTAATTACAAAGAAAAATATCAACTTAACCATCCTAGAAAGGGACCATTTTTTCCAAGAATGCCAGATAAAATTTTCAAACGTACTGTAAGAGGTATGTTACCCTATCAGAAAAAGACCAGCGGAAGAATGGCCTTAAAATCACTCAGAGTAGAGATAGGTTGTCCTCACCATTTATCTAATGAAAATTTACCGGATGGGTATGAGTGGGGGGATAAGAGCGGGTTTTCAAAACCCCCGCCTTCTCGACATATTTCACTGGGAGATATTAGTGCAGCAATTGGTGCACCCGCACATCGTTGGAATGGGGGTGGCAATTGATGGCTAGAAAGAAGGTGAAAGTTGCAAGGACTAGTGGTAAAAGGAAAACAGCAATAGCACGTGCTTCTGTGAAAAAGAAAAGTGCAGGGTCCCCTGGCGGAAGGGTTCGTGTAAATAGCGTACCAATTGAAATCATGACACCTGAACTTGCGAGAGATAAAGCAATGGAACCATTGGTAATCGCAGAAGCAATGAAGAGGTTGAAAAACGTCGATATCAAAGTTGTAGTTGACGGCGGTGGAATTATGGGACGAGCAGACGCAATCAGAACTGCAATTGCTAGAGGACTTGTACATTACAATAATGGTTCAGAGGGCATCGATGAAGAATTACGAGATGAATACCTTCGTTTTGATCGGAGTTTACTTGTAAACGATCCAAGACGTAAAGAACCTAAACACCAATTGGGTAAAGGTGCTAGAAAGAAACGACAGAAGTCGTATAGATGAGGTGAAAATATGATAATACCAATAAGATGTTTTAGTTGTGGAAATGTAATAGCTGACAAATGGGAGAGATTTGTTCAAATGACTTCAGTTGAACAAGAATCAATTGAAAGTGCACTTGATGACCTTAAAGTTACAAGATATTGTTGTAGGCGAATGTTTGTATCGCACGTACAATTAATTGATGAAGTAGCACCATTTAGCACTCATCGTCAATGAAGACCAAGCGCCATAAAGGGCCTGTGGGTTAGCTTGGTTATACTAGGCGGCTGGGGGCCGTCTGACCCCTGTTCAAATCAGGGCAGGCCCATCTTATTCGCCTCTACGACATGTTCAGTACAGCGTTTTAGGACCACCCGTAGAACGGTTTTTTTGTATATTTTTGATAACCCCAAAAATGGCC
>CAYSJV010000058.1:0-11190 GCA_964431435.1 uncultured Candidatus Poseidoniales archaeon | reverse complement strand
AATGGGAATAGAAATTCAAATAGAAATGGAAATAGAAATGGAAATAGAAATGGAAATAGGGATTCAAATAGAAATGGAAATAGAAATGGAAATAGAAATGGCTCTCGAAACCCCAGTAATTCGAGAAATCGAGGTCGTAGAAATTCAGGAAGAAGCAACAATAGCAGTAGGCAAAGAAATTGATTGCCCACAATTTATGGGCTGTTGCATAAATTTCTAACTAATTTGGGGGTACTCAGCACACCTAAAAACGCTGCACTGCGTCTTTTTTAATCTAAGTGCTAGTGCCGGGATTTGAACCCGGGTCGCTGGCTCGAAAGGCCAGCATGATGGGCCGAACTACACCACACCAGCTTGACCCTGCGTCTAGGATTAGCCACATAATCGGTTCGGTTGTCAAACTTATTCTTCTTCGATTGGAGTTGCCAAACCTTCCCACCATTTCCATAGGGGTATTACAAGTAATATACAGAAAATAATTATGAGTAAAGTAACCCATTCATACTCAATCATCCATTCAAGCACATGTAAGAATTTGTCACCCCATATTCCAACAATGATTGCCTCTAGACCAAATCTAAGCCCTCTGCCCAATAATCCGGCAATAACGAATGTTTTCTTTTCCATTTTCCCAATACCCGCCATCCATCCAAAGACTTTGTAAGGAATAGGAGACAATGCAGCAATAAATACACCGAATGTACCATATCTTTTAGTCAAATTTTCAAATCTAATTACTGTAGCATCTTTGGCAAATTTATTCAATAACGGTTTTCCTCCAACAGATCCAATCCAATAACCAACTAAACTTCCTGCAACGCTAGATAATGTAACTACAACCCATATTGCTATTATGTAACTTAGTTCAGCATCAATCAACATTGGTAGTACCATTACATCAGGAGGTACTGGTTGAATTATTGCTTCAGTAAATGAGAGTATAGCAAGACCAATTAGACCCATTCCATCTACAAATGAAAGGACATATTCTTCTATGCCGGATAGAACTCCCATATGCTCGGGTCATACATATCACAAATCAACTTTCACACTAATGGTCAGTTAATCTAGTGAATCAAGCACTAATTTAATCGGTAGACTATTGCAATAGGAATTATTCCCAAGTATGAGTGAGATGGTTGAAGTTAGCATTTTGGATACTTCTGCTTTGTTGAATTGGCCCCCAGATAAGATAAGTACGGGGATTTGTGTAGAGGGTCAGATGAAAGAGGTAGTAAAATTCTCTCAAGAGAAAGCAATGCTACTTGAATCTCAAGGACCATCATGGGAAAAACCTAGAGATGACAGTATTTTATCTGTAAAGGAAGCAGCAGCAAAATCAGGAGACATATCAGGTCTTTCACAAATAGATATTCAACTAATTGCACTTGCTTATCAATATGATGACTCCATACTATTCACGGATGATTATAGAATGATGAATGTCTGTAGTGTGTTAGGAGTTAAGTGTAATAGTGTGGTTACAAAAGGAATTACTGAATATTGGAGATGGATTGTACGTTGTTCTGGTTGCGGTAAAAGAACTAACTCAACTAATGATATGGAAAAATTACCAAATTGCGAAATTTGTGGTTCTCCACAAAAAATAAAACGTGCAAAGAAATGATTATTCTTTTTCTTCCAATTCTTTAGATAACTCTTCGGTATCTTTACCTGTAGGATCAATTCCAGCATCTTTTGCTTTGTCAGCTAGTACTTGTTCAGGAGTTTTCCCTCCTGCTTCTAAATCCGCAGCAGTGCTTTCAGCACCTTCTAACTGTGTAGCATCTTTCAATCCTTGCTGAAATTCACCTTTTGCTAAACCCATTGAGCGAGCAAGTTTTGGCAAGCGTTCTGCACCAAATAATACGAAGAAAACAATCAATATGATTACCCATTCTGTACTTCCAGGTAGGCCTGCCATGTTTAGGGGTTGGTTCAATGCATATCAAATACTTTCTACCAATAATGCGTAGTATGTTGTATTCTTTTCTGAAATACTATCCACCAGATACAGGTGGGAGAAGTGCTAACTCACAATTTTGTTTAATTTCAGAATCAATATTTACGAATACACCATCTAATGCGACTTTAATTCCCGCCTTTATCCATTTTTCCGCATTTAATTGAATAATTATCTTTCTAGGAGTAGATACATCACTAATTCTAATCAATGATTCTTTGAATCCTAATTCATCTGCTAATGGTCCAAAACATATGACAACAATCTCAAATGTTTCACCCGCCATATTAATCGTAAGAAATGCGGGCTTATATGTCCCGACATTGTGGAAGGTTCAATGAAGACAGTACTTGAAGCAAAAAATGTATGGAAAATTTACGACACCGGCTCCAACAAAGTTGAGGCATTGAGGGATGTATCTATCACAATTAATGAAGGTGAAATGGTTGCAGTAATGGGTCCTTCTGGTTGTGGAAAAACCACATTTTTGAATTGTTTATCAGGATTAGACGATTTGACAAGTGGCGAGGTAATTGTAGATAAATCAAGCTTGTTTGGTGGTGGAGATGAAGAGCGAACGAGATTACGTGCAGAACATTTTGGTTTTATCTTTCAGGATTTCAACCTTCTTCCAGTACTGACTGCACTTGAAAATGTTGAGATGCCATTACAATTAATCAAAAGTTACGAAAATAGAAAATCAATTCGTTCAAAAGCACTAGATGCATTGGATTCTGTTGGTTTAAGAGATTGGTCGGGACATAGGCCTAGTGAGTTGTCAGGGGGTCAACAGCAAAGAGTAACTATTGCTAGAGCGTTTGTACACAAGCCTGCTGTGATTTTAGGTGACGAGCCTACAGGGAACCTTGACTCTAAAACATCTAATCAAATAATGGACCTTTTGTTTGATTTTAATTCTAGATATGGCATTACTATGCTTATTGTAACTCACGATTCAGAAGTAGCGAGTAGATGTAGTAGGGTACTTGAGATGGATGATGGCAGGATTGTATCGGATTATTCTAATTTAGAAGAAGAATGATTTTGTTACGAGGTGAATATATGGTGATTGGGAATTTGGAAAGTTATCTCCAAATATTTCTCATAATTTTGTTGTCAGGCTTATTCCATCTATCTTGGATTATTATAGCTCAATTTGCCATGAACTCTAATTTGAGAAAGTTAAATATGAAATTTCATCTATCTATCATTTTGGTAGTTCCTCTGGTAGGGATTACCGCATTAATTTCTTTTCTTGCAATGGGGATTAGTTGGTTGACATCTTGTGCATTGTCAATAATATTTGCAATAGTCGTTCACATAACAACTCTAATCTTATTCTCGAATAGGCACAAAATTTTGTGGATGATGGCATGCAGAAATATCTCTAGGAAAAGAAGGAATACTGCTTTGATGATAGCCGGGTTATTGATTGGTTCTGCGATTATATCTTCAAGTTTAATCGTAGGAGATAGCCTTGATGCAACGATTAAGGAAGAAGCATATTCAGTATTTGGAGAAACAGATCTTAGGATATATGGTTATGATCGTGCTTCTGGTTTAACAAAAGAGATGAATGAATCACTTTTAAGAGACTTTGAAAACACACTTACTAATGATTCTGAAATTAGTGAAAATATGGATGGTTATACGATTGGGCGACAGATGCAAGTTTCTTCTTTTAACTCAATAACTATTAGGGGGGAACCAAGTACGTCTTGGTTTGCCTTTGATCCAGAAATGCATGATATCGGGCCTTGGGAATTGTTGGGTGGTTCACAAGGAGTTTCATATTTGGACATCAGAAATGCTGAAAAAAATAGCGGGGAGCAACTTTTTGTTATAAATCAAATACTTGCTGATGAATTAGATGTGAATGAAGGAGATTTAATTGAGATTTCATTTAATTCATACGATGCAACAGGCCAATCTGAAAAAGTCAAACAGGAGATTATTGTCTGGAAGATAGTACAAATGGAAGGTTCAGCAACGGTAGCTGGCACCAAGTCACCGTGTATTTTCAGTACCTTAGCCACCGCTCAAGATATACAATTAAAACAAAACTTGGTTAATATTGTTGATATCTCGGCTAAAGGAAATACTGAAAACAGTTTGGATAATGAAGAATTGTTATACAGTCCAATAAAATCACAATTTAATGACCACATCTTGGCAGATGATGTAGGATTTTTGTTGGTTGCAGATGAAATACAAAATGCAGTCAGTGTCGCAATAACTTCCGGTAGTGCCCGTCTAAGTTCAGAATTAGTAGAAGACTTCAACAATTTTGTTTTGGAATATGCGCCTAATGCAAGTGTATCTGAGACATTACAAGCACCATTGTTTCAAGTAGAATATTCCGGATTAAATTCAACAGGAATTGTGGGTAATAATATTGAATCAATTCATTATTCAAATGGATTGGAGTGGTATGTTTCCACATCCGGTGTGTCTCTATTGAATACTAGTACAGGAGAATGGTATCCTTGGTCAGTACCAGAGAATAGAATTGTGAAGGATTTTACGTTACAAACTGGTGATGTTGCATTTGTGGCACATGATTCCGACCTGACCAAAATATATTCTAATGGAAGTAGCACAGAATTGGAACTTCCCAATTCGGAAGATGGAGATACTATCTCTGGAGTTACATCTCTAGATGATCTACTAGTTACTTTGAGAATTTCGGAATCAGAAGAGATTGCAGAATTACTAGTGTGGAGTGAGGACAATTGGTTTGAATATCAATTAGATAATACCGAAACTAATCAACAAATAATGCAGTCGACACTTATTTCAGATGAGAATACTTTGTTCATTAGATTGTCTGACTTATTTAGTTCAAAAACTTGTAAATTATCTAAAACATTCTTGGCATCACTAACAAACGAATCCGTGATTAGTTGTGAGTGGACAGATGATCAATTAGGTCAAAGCGAATTGGTTTCGATAGGTGATTTGGTTTGGGAAGTTAATAATACAGGTTTGTCCATGATTTCAGAAAATGGCCAAGAAAGTAACTCAACTGACTATGGTTTACCTGATTCCAAAATAATTGGGGCGGGATGTGAGGGTATTTGGTTAGAAGATGAATCTGTTATTTGGTTTTGGAACGGCACTCATTTCGCGCAATCAGAGTTGTTAATTTCAAATATTGCAATCGATTCTAGTAAATTTATTGATCCTATTTGTGGATTTGAGAATAGAAGTTTTTTCCCCTCTGAAGTAGGTGTGGCATATGCTGAATTAAATGGAAGTGAGACCGTATTTTCTGGTAGGCTTCCATTAATTAGGACAATTGATGGATTTAACCAAATTCCACTTTTAGTAATGGGATTTGGTGGTTCATCTCCACTTTCCACTCTTTCACCAAGTAAAGATGAGATCCAATTGACAACATGGGCAAGCTCAACTATTGGAATTGAACCGGGTGAAAATATAACACTAATTGGGGTAGTTCCTGCAGTTTTTGGTTCATTAGGTGGTGAAAAATTTAATTTCACGGGTCAAATACCTGTTATACCAACCGAACCAGGACAACCAACATTTGATCAACTCCTATTTGGAATTGTTAATATTTCAGATGCGGAATTATTAGCAGCATCTACAGAATCAGAAAGAAGTAGTTTGATTTTTTCTGGAGGTGAATTGCTGAATAATACCACTTTTGAAACCTTTGTGCAGGAACTTGAAACTCTATTAGACAAAAAAGCAAACTCAAATTTATTTGATGCAAAAATCCACCGTTCTAAAAGAGATGTAATTGAGCAATCAGAACTTGCATCTGAAAGTATTGCTAATTTTTTCTTAGTGTTTGGCTCATTTACTATTGTTGCAGGAATGCTATTGGTGGTGAATATATTTGTAATGCTTGCAGAAGAACGTAAGTCCGATATGGGAATGTCGCGTGCTCTTGGCTTACAGAGATCCGATATTCGAGCGCTATTTGTTATGGAAGGTGCGACACTTTCTTTGCTTGCCAGTGCAGTAGGTTCTGTGGTTGGTTTGATTGTAGCATATGCTATTTCAACTGCTTTTATGATACTATTCCAATCCGTTGGTGCAAAATTTGTTTTTGGTTGGACGTGGGATAGTCTACTGGCTGGCTTTTCATTTGGGTTTTTGATAACATGGGGGAGTGTTTGGCTTACATCTATGCGTAATTCAAGGTTGAATGTAGTTGCAGCAATGCGTAAGATACCCACTAGGATAAGAGGAAGTTTACCGTGGTGGACAATATTACTTAGCTTATTTTTGATAGGAGGGAGTGCTTTTTTTGTTCTTCTAGTATTTTTATTGCCAGATGATAGTGGTTTCAATCATTTTTCATGGCTGACTGCGGGTTATTTATTCGTATTATCTTTGATACCCCCCCTCTCATTTTTGTTACCGAAGATACTCCCTAGTTCGATAAAGATAGGGGAAAACAAATTTACAGCAGACACATTATCTCCTAGAATACTGATTATAGGTTCAGCATTACTTCTAATATTCTGGACAATACTTCCAGATTGGTTAGACCCAGTAAGGGCAGAGATGGAACCTACTCAGTGGTCATTTATTGTCATAGGAATCTCTTCTGTCACGGCAGGTGTCTTAATTTTGACCAGTTTGGCACCTATCTTGGCACAGGCAATTGGTAGGATGTCCAGTTTTACAAAGCGAATGGGTCCAGTGATTCCTACTGCATTGGCTTATCCCTTGTCAAGCCCATTTCGAACTGCACTTGTGATTGGCATGTTTTCACTTACAGTATTCTCAGTAGTAGTCATGTCAGGATATTCAGCACAATTTGAATCATATTCTTCTTCTTTCGTTGATGACGCTCAAGGAGAATTTGAATTATTAGGGACGGGTTCTAGAGATAACCCTCTAGATCTTTCTGATAACCGTAGTGAATGGCCTTGGAATGAAAATATTAGTGAATCAGATTTTGATGCGATATCTCAATTGAGTTTTGGTTATGTCAGATATGGAGACGAATCTACTTTAAATCACCAAAATGAAAAATCAATTAGGAAAAATTCGAGTGGATACTACATAAGGGGGTTTGATGACAATTTCGCTAATCATGGAGGACTTCCCCTGCAATACTGGGATGAAAGTTTAGCAGAAACTCAGGAAGAAGCATGGAATTTGGCATATGAAAATGAAATGTTCATTATTATTGATGCTGCAATTGCATTGGGCTTATCGAGTGATGAACCTGAAAATAATATTATATCTATAGGAGACACTTTGGTTTTATACAATATTGAAAACCAAGCAATTTTTAGAGAAGTAGTGGTACTTGGTATATTACAAGAAGGTTCACTTTGGAGTTTGCCAGGCATATTTGTAACAGAAGAATCCGCTTCAAAAATTTACGACACTAAGCCGACTAGGATAATGTTTAGCCTACCAGATGGAATAACCCTGGAGGAAAAAACAAAAATTTCTCAAGAATTAGAACTAATGTTTGTAGAATATGGCATGGATGTTCGAATAATTGAGGAAGATGTAAAGGAATTCCAAGCACTTATTTTTGCAATTTTTGCAATTTTTGAGGCATATTTAGCATTGGGGCTTGCTGTTGGGATTGCAGGATTAGGTGTAGTAACTATGAGGGCAGTTAGTGAGAGACAACACCAGACGGGAATTCTAAGAGCACTAGGATATCAAAGAGGCATGGTGATGGCTGGATATTTACTAGAATTAACTTGGATAAGTTTACTGGGGATTTTGAATGGAGTTTTAGTGGGAATCGCCTTTCACTGGATGTTATTTGATAGGTTTTGGAAGGAAGAAGGAGTGGAATTCACAATGCCTTGGAGTCATATCATTACAATTATAATTGGATCATACCTTTTGATACTTATGTCAACTATAATACCTGTAAAAAAGGCGGGGAAAATTCAACCGGCAGAAGCGCTCAGGGATTTGACATAACCCTCTATTTCAAAAATTTGATTTTGTGCCTTTTCGCCATTACTATAAATAGGTTCATCAACGTGGAACACATACCTTTGGGGTTTTACTATGAGAAAAATGATTGCCGGATTAATGATTTTGCTAATGATAATGAGTACGTTTCCTCATCAAATAGATGAAGAAACAAAGAATTTGGATATTCAACATGAACCATTCTTTTCTAATGGACCCGAAGTTGAATTAGTATCCTTAAATACGCTTTATTACAATCAAACATTATACAACGGAGATATCGTACCTTTTGATGTACTTATAGCAAATTCTGGAACAACTTTTATCTATGATATTTCAGTAACTGTTGAAATTTGGTCATTCAATGTAGCTGTAGGAGACAACGAGACACTTCCATTTGAATTAACATCATCTTGGACTAAAGTTCCTGTATGCAATGATGATGCAGATGGTGATGGAAACCCAGATTGCCCTTTTCAGGTGATAAATCCTAGTTCAGTAGTTGATGATGGTACTGGTAGTTATTCTGTACCAGGTGTAGTATGGACACCCGACGTTGGTTCTTATCGAGTTAGAGTGTATATCACAGTAAATGATGATACGGATTTAACTAACAATTTGATTGAGTACCCTATCTCAGTATTGGATAGTTATGATTTATCAACTAGACTTGCATGGAATTCGTCTATACTTGATGATACATTAGATATGGGAGCCACTTCTGGCACACATGATTTCACTGTAACTGTATCAGCAAGCTCGACTGCTGATCCTGCAGATTATTCAATTAGAAATGTTCGTCTGATGTTAGAAGTAACAGGTGGAACAGCATTGACCGATACACATCTCAATGATGGTAATGAAACTGCAACTGGAACGTCATTTTATGCAGGCAGCCCATCCCATATAATAATTGATCAAATCGGAGATCTTAATCCAGAGACCATTGTAGGGTACGCTGAAACTCAAGATGAAGGTGTTGTTGAAGTATATTTGAAAAGACATGTGGTTAATGATCGTACAGATTATTCAGTTTCAGGTTCGATAACGACCGATGGTACTGAGGGCTCAATTCATATTTCTGTCACTGTACTTTCTTTTGTTGTTTATGATTCAGAAAACCCTCCAATGGAATGTTTTACCGGTATGTCAGGAATGCCCGGACCATGTGAAGCAAACAGAACTTCAGATACCAATGCCAATAATGACAATGACATCATACATGCATATAATGGTGTAATTCACGACGTACAACTTAATTCATTGATAGTGCGTACACCTGAAGGTGAAGTAAGTGGAGGTAAGATTGGAGTAGGCAATCATACTATAACAGTAAACGCCAGCCATACTGGGAGCGATTCGAGTCAAAACTATTATGTTAATGCATCCGCTACAATGCATGATGAATTAGGGAATTTGATTGGCCAATATGGACCCTATGGCGACTGTATGGCTGCACCAATAGTTTTGGGCAGCCCTGAAGAGCCAGGCGCAACTCAAATGTCAATAGATATCTGTTTTGGTTTAGATTTCTATCCTGGTACAATAACTTTGACAGTGACTCTTACTTTGGATGATGGGGGGACTGATGAGTATCAGATAAACAATGTAATAACAACAACATTTGAAGTTCACAATGAGAATCCTATAGCCCACATGATATTGGAACCACCAGAGGATTTATTGGTGGGCTCAACTGTATTACTATACGGCTTTTCAGTTGATTCTGATAATTACATGTATGATTTTAGTTATACATTCTACAGAGTTGATGCAGATTCAACTGAAACTGAAATCACGTGTACTAACAATCGAACTAGTGCTGGTCCAAACTGTGCAGCAGATATTGATTCACTTTGGATTGAGACAGCGGCCCTGAAAATAGTCGTAGAAGATTATTATGGAGGTGTTGGAATAGCTCTAATTCCTATCGATGTATGGGCTACAACAACCATTAGTGATTTAGATGAAACATTTGAATATGCAATGGTTTACAAATCATCTTCGGCATATTCCGCAACAGTTTCACAAGCACCAAATATAGTAAATGAGCAACTACCTGCAATTCCAGGTAAGCATGATTCATTAGCAGTATGGGATTATTCCTCAATGTCAGATGTACCGATGGTTAATCGTCATGAATTAGTTGTGACCTTCCCTCGTAGTGCAGACGGAGATGGAACTCTTTGGTTCCAATCACCAGGTTCTAGCAGTTGGGAAAATGTTGATGACTCAGCAGTTTCATCAACATCACAAACTACACAGACAATTCGATGGACAGATATTGATGGGTCTGAAGATCCAATATTATCCGGTAAATATGCAGTATTTGCAACTGATGCAGGAGCACCTCCTGATTTAGCAGTCAGTGGTCTTATTGTAGAAAATTCGGCTGGAGGAAGCATCGAATTAGATTGGGATATAGTAGGTGGAGATTTTGAGGTAGAAGACCGTTTAGTAATTTATTACAGTAGCGGAGGAGATGCACTTGATGTGGAAAATGCTTTGACGCATACAATAGATTCCGATAGTACTACTTTCTGGAGACTAACTAACGCAATGCATGGGCAGACATATCACTTTTTGTTATGTGTTGAAAATGACAATGGTGCAAATATAGATGGCTGTAAGGATGACTCTATCGATGCCGATTCAATGGTTTCACCAATACCTGTCGTAACAAATCTAAAAATTGAAGCAGTAGGTGAAACTCAACTTCGAGTATCATGGGAAGCCACAGCAGGTGATGTAGATCATTGGATAGTCTGTATGGGTATGAGTCAATCATCAACATCTCAATGTTTTGAAACTACAGGCCCTATTTCTGAAAAGATATTGTCAAAACCAACTCAGAAGGTTAAGTGGTTCTTTAATATCTACGCAGAAGATGATGTAAAGAATACAGAAAACGTTGGTTCTACTAGTATTGATCTCAGCGATCCTAATGCATTCGATGCAGGGGTAGGTGGACCAGTATTGGGTTCAGCTGAGGAAGGACAAGTACCTATGTGGGCATTCGGACTAATTGGAGGAGTGGTAGTACTATCAATAATCATCGGAGCAGTCATTATCTCTCGTGGTACTGATGAAGATGATGACGATCAATGGGACTATTGATTACAATTGGTATAAAATAAGTATTATTCTTGGGACTTTTTCAAGATAATATTGGATGTCTATTCGGCAGCTTATATTTTCTAACATTTTGGATTTTATTCGACAAAACACGCGAGAAACATACACCTCAAATTCAACCACTAAGAGATGAAATTCAGATTTTACGACTCAAAACCATTATAATGGTG
>CAYSJV010000057.1:1718-11409 GCA_964431435.1 uncultured Candidatus Poseidoniales archaeon | reverse complement strand
CCTACTGGTTCAGAAAAAGGATGGTTAGCGAAACTAGAAAAAATGGGGGATTTTGCGGAAACAAAATTCAAACTATCTGAAAGAGCAGAAAAAGGTGAAGACGAATCATCTGACTCTTGATCCAGGCTTTATTTCGCCATCGACTGTGATTAATTTGACTGTTCCACTTTCATCATCTGCAGCAAGAAGCATGCCTTCCGACATTACTCCCCTAAGTTTTCTGGGTTGAAGATTCCATACTACAACAACCTGCTTACCTAACATCTCCTCTTTCGAATAGTATGGTTTTAATCCCGCACAAATAGTACGCCCATCTGCAGTGCCATCATCAACTTTAACAACATATAATTTGTCAGCATCAGGGTGATCTTCGATTGCAGAAATCTTACAAGCTCTCATTTCCACCATCATAAAATCTTCAAATTTTAGCCATATTATTCCCTCTATATCCTTATTCATTTTTTCATCTCCTTTCTTTTTTCCACCTTTGACTGTATGAATATCATTTCCATCATCCTTACCATCTTCAATACTTACTAAACTATGCTCAACTTCCATTATTTCATCTAAATCAAGCATTGAAAATAATGGTTTAGGTTTTATATCTGACCAAAGCATATCTGCGCCCCAATCTATTGAGGAATCCCAACTAACATCCGATATTGAGCCCTCTTCACCAATTATTTCCCATATCCTTTGGGCTTGAAATGGCATGAAGGGGTGACTTGTAATCGACAAATATCTAACAATTCTCCAGCAGAACGAGAGTTTAGACAAGGCATCTTTCCTTTTATTGAAATAATCCTCTTCATCGCCGTCTTCTTTGAGATAAACCCAAGGTGCAGATGATTGAAGTGTCTGATTTCCCAATTGTGCAATTGACATAATCCCCCTTAATGCTTCCTTAAATCTGGATTTTTTCAATGATGTTGTTACATTAGAGTGTATTGATTCTATTTTTTCACACAGGTCTATGTTGGCTGATACATCGTCCCACTCATTTAGTGGGTTGTGCTTTTCACCATTTGAAAGGCGACTAGACAAAGTGTTTACTCGATGAACAAAATTCCCATATGTTGCTATCAGTTCGTTGTTTATTTTGTCAACAAAATCTGGCCAATTGAAATCAGTATCATGATTTTCAGGCATATTGATCGACAAATAGTACCTAAGTGTATCTGGATCATGTCTTTCTAGGAATGAAGGTAACCAGACGGCATGTTTCCTGCTTTTTGAAAATTGACCGCCTGCTAACATTAGGTACTCCATAGCAGGAACATTATGAGCAATTTGTAAATCTCCAACTGCAGGTAATGTAATTTCATCCTTACCTGCAATTTTTCCATTATTTGCATGATTTAAACCCATAATAAGTGCTGGCCAAATAACTGTGTGGAATGGGATATTGTCCTTACCTAAAAAATACAAATGACGAGGAGGTTGGCCGTTTTCAGGTATCTTCCACCAGTTCTCCCACGAATTCTCATCAGCCGCCGCAAATTTACTTGCCCATATCATTGAACATGAATAATACCCTTGGACCGCTTCAAACCACACATAGATGCACTTATTGGCCCACCCTGCATCATCCAAAGGAAGTTTAATCCCCCAATCTAGGTCACGAGTTACTGCCCGAGGCCTAAGCCCCATTTTCAACCAATTCTTGGTCATAGATCGAACATTGTTTTTCCAGATGGGATGTTGTTGTTTTGCATATTCCTCAAGAACATTCTGAAACAAATCTAATCTATAGAAGAAATGCTCAGTGTCCATTATAGTTACTTGTGACTCGGGATTCATTTTCGATTGGGGGGATCTTAAATCTGTTGATTCGTAAGTTGCTCCACACTCATCACATTGATCTCCTCTTGCTTTTTCATAACTGCATTGTGGACATATTCCTTCCACATACCTATCTGGTAAAAATCGTCCACCACCACCTGCCCGTTTTTCGTAAAATTGCTGAGTTGTTTTTTTCTCAAAAAATCCAGCATCAAGAAGTTTGACAAAATTATTTTTAACTATTGATTTATGCATATCATCTGTAGTTCTATTAAATAATGCACCACCATATTCAGGTCCTCTCGAATCTATATTTGGTTCAAAAGATATTCCCAATTTAATTAGCGCTTCAGTATTTATTTCATGATATTTATCAACTATCTCTTGTGGAGATACACCTAAACTTTCAGCTGCCACAGTGATAGGTGTGCCGTGTTCATCAGATCCTGAAACCATCAAAACCCTATTACCCAATGCCCTTTCAAATCTTGATTGTATGTCTGGAGGTAAGTAACATCCTGCTACATGTCCTAAATGGAGTGGTCCGTTAGCATAAGGCCAAGCAACACAAACTAACACATATTCTGACATATTCTCTGCACACCCCTACATAACTAAGTATTTCTAATCATCCAAAAAACATAACTTTGTGGTAAGCCCTAAGAACCCCTACTCTCTCGTCGTTGCATACGAACTCGGAGTTTCAAGCAATGGAACAAACCCTTCTAATCACATATGCCACCCTAGCATTGGGTGTTTCATTTTTCTGCAGCCTAATGGAGGCTATTTTACTTTCAACAACTCCCAGTTATGCATCCGTGGTTGAAAAAGATGGAAAAAAGTCAGGTTATTTGTGGACTAAATTGAAAGCGGATGATTCAGTTCGAGCACTTACTGCAATATTGACTCTCAATACTGTGGCACACACTATTGGTGCTGTGGGTGTTGGTTCTCAGGTCCAGCTGATTTATGGAGAAAAATATCTAACAATTGCATCTGTAATATTGACTCTCGGTGTACTTATTTTAAGCGAAATTATTCCTAAGACATTGGGTTCTGCATACTGGAAGCAATTATCTGTGCCTGCTGCTTACATGACATATTACCTAACGTTGTTAATGACACCAATTGTGGTGCCTATTGAAGGTTTAAGGAAAATGTTACCTCACGCTAAAACAAGTACTGTCACCAGAGATGAATTGGCTGTTTTGGCAGATATAGGTGAAGAAGAAGGGGAAATTGAAGAAGACGAGGAGAGAGTGATTACAAATTTATTACGTCTTGCAGACATACCTGTCACAGAAGTCATGACTCCAAGGGTTGTTGTAACTGCTTTCCCCTATGATTATACTGTGCGCCAAGTGTTGGATGAAATGCCTGTTTTAAGGGTAAGTAGGATTCCAGTTTTTGGTGAAAGCATTGATGACTTGAAGGGTCTAGTAATTCGAAGTAATCTACTCACAAAAGCAAGTCAAGATGAATGGGATGTCGAACTAAGAGACCTTCTTAAGCCAATAGAATGTGTTCAGGAAAGCACTAGTGTAGATACTGTTCTCGACATATTGCTTAAGACAAGGCAACAAATGGTTGCTGTTATCGATGAATTTGGTGGTACGTCCGGAATTGTCAGCATGGAGGACGTTATTGAAACTCTTCTTGGTGAAGAGATAATTGATGAAACTGATGAAGCCGAAGACATGCGAGAATTGGCCCGTGAGTTATCTGAGAACAATGCTGACGAATGATTACTCAACTGGACGATCAAAAAATTCAAATTGCATTTCAACGAGTTCGGAGCTACTTTTTGCAAGCCTATATGTGTCCAGTGGCTCCTTGTTTAAGACTAAAAAATTTGGACCCCACTTGAAGTGTGAGAGAAGTGTTTCCGCAACATCGATTCTTCCTACCAAATACATCGAAGCGGCTAGAGCCTCTACTGTGGAAAGTTTACTCAACTTGCCCCAATTAACGGGGTTTGCAGCGACCAATAAAGGCAAAGTTCTGTGCAATAGCCCCTTATTAATCTGAGAATCTCTTTTTGATAAATAAGCAACGCTCTCTTCGATAAGTCGCCAACTACAATCTAATGCGACTAATTTCACTCCTGAATTCAAAGCCATATGATCTTCAGGACCCAATATCTTTCCAGAAAGTGGATTTAAAATTATTCCATTTCTGGGTGTTTTACTTATTTTATCATGTAGTGTAATCATACCCTTTTTCGATAATCTGACTGCAGTGTTTTTTTTCCTATCATCCTGAGCCAAATATACTACATGAATGTCTTTACAAAAATCAAACTCAGATACATTGTTTCTTCTATCTTTTTTTCCCAAAATAATCACCCATAGTAAATCCTTTATCACTACTACCTTTCAACTTTGAATGACCTGCATGTGAATGTTCTTCCATTAATTTGATATTCAAACACTTCTCTATTTTTTTGATAATCTTATCTCCTGGCCTTATTCCTTGTTCTATCCTCTTAACGACATTTACTTTTTCAGAAATTTTCAACGCTAACTCTTCCTTTGTCCAGCCCTTATTCTGACGGGCTTTGGCAACAAGTTTCGCAAAATTTGATTTTATATCCACAGTTTCCCTCATCACATTATTTCTACTTTTGACCGTATTAGAATAACCACCAAACCCCTTATTTGGTGACTGATTTTTTGGCTTTTGTTGAGCATAATTTGTTAAAGGAACTACACCCATCTTTTCTATGCAACTACTACACATTTGTAATTTAGCACCTGCATATAAGCATAATTTTGTATTGGTCCCCCCTCCACATATTTCACAACTACTCATTACCTCACCAGAATACCCTACTGCAAAGGATACAAATAACATACCTATGTGATGTTTGATACACCATTATAGCGAGTACTTCAAGTACGTTGGTAGTCAGCCAATATCGATAGGATGGGTAGCAGTAGCGGTTCGCGCAGAGGCAAAGGGTCCTCCAAATCTGATTCTGACGACACATTTAGGCAATTAGAAAAAGATTTTGATAAACTTCATAACAAAGCTCAAAAATTGATTACAGAAAGAGTGTATCTTGAAAATGAAGTGGCTTCATTAAAAAAGAAGGCCGTTAGGTTAGAAGAAGAAGTTAGGCAACTAAAATCACCACCTCTGATCATTGGTTTTATACAAGATATACTGAATGAGAATTCAGCAGTTGTAAGAAGTAGTAATGGAACTGTATTCCAAGTCGCCCTAAATAGAATGATTGAGGAGGAACACCTCAAACCTGGAACAAGAGTCACCCTTAATCAAGATACTTTGGCAGTTGTGGGTGTGTTGCATGATGCATGGGACCCTCTAGTTACGGGAGCAGAAATGGTTGAACGTCCAACTATCAAATACTCCAACATAGGCGGTCTTGATGAACAGATTCAGGAATTACGTGAAGCAATTGAATTACCATTACAAAAACCAGAATTATTTTCTAAAGTGGGTATTGAGCCCCCGAAAGGTGTTTTGCTAATTGGACCACCTGGCTGCGGAAAAACAATGATTGCAAAAGCAGTTGCAGCAGAAACTAAAGCCACATTCATAAGATTAGTAGGAAGTGAATTAGCTCAAAAATATATAGGTGAAGGGGGTAGAATGGTCAGAGAATTATTCTCTTTAGCCAAGGAAAAGGCCCCTTCGATCATATTCCTTGATGAAATTGATGCAATTGGCTCAAAAAGACTAGATTCTGCAACCAGTGGAGATAGGGAAGTACAACGTACATTGATGCAACTCCTAGCAGAGTTAGATGGTTTTGATGTTCTTGAATCTGTGAAAATCATTGCTGCCACAAATAGGCCAGATATCCTTGATGATGCACTGCTGCGTCCTGGAAGATTTGATCGGATAGTCGAAATACCTATGCCAGAGGATGATGCAAGGTCAGCAATTTTTAAAATTCACACATCCAAGATGGCAACGAGAAGAGTAAATATCAAAAAATTAATTGAGATTTCAAAGGGCTTCACGGGTGCAGAAATAAAAGCTGCATGTGTGGAAGCTGGTATGATTGCAATACGAGAAGAGAGAGGGCATGTTACTCAAAGTGATTTCAGCACAGCTTTGCAGAATATTGCAAAAAAGCGAAAGAAAGCAAACGAGTCAGATGCAATTGGTAGGCTTTATGGTTAATCAAAAATCTTCATCTATTGGGGATTGAAGCAAGCACCATGTCCGGCCCTATTGTTGAATGTGTTCCCAACTTTAGTGAAGGGAAAAATTCCAAAATAATCTCAGAAATTACTTCAGAAATTGAGAAAATTGATGGTGCGACTCTTTTGGGTGTTGATTCAGGGGAAGATTTCAATAGATCTGTCGTAACTATCGTAGGTTCTCCAAGTGCAGTCCTAGATGCAGCCATTGCTTCCAGTATCAAGGCAGTTGAATTGATTGATATGAGAAAGCACAAGGGTGAGCACGCCAGGATGGGGGCAGTAGATGTTGTTCCATTTATTCCAATTAGAGATATTACTATCGAAGAATGTGTTGAATTGTCAGAGGAATATGCTAAAAGGTTTGTAGATGCATTGAATCTACCAATATATTTGTACGCAGAATCTGCAAAAACTAGTGAACGGAGATTGCTGCCAACTATTCGAAAAGGTGAATATGAAGGTTTTGAAGAAAAAATATCTAATCCTGATTGGAAACCTGATTATGGGCCTGCTGTTTTCAATCCAAAATCAGGCGTAACTGCCACTGGAGCACGTCAAATACTGATTGCATATAATGTGAATTTAGATACAGATGATAAATCTGCAGCAAACAAGATTGCAGGCCAAATAAGGACTAGTGGAGTTCTAATGAAGGATGACGAAGGAAATAAAATATTAGATGATGAGGGGAATGCAAAACGAATACCTGGCAAGTTTAGCGATTTACAAGGTGCGGGTTGGATGTATGATTCAAATACTGCTCAAGTTTCAATGAATCTACTTGATTACACAAAAACAGGACTGCATCAAGTCACTACAGAAATAGAAAAACTTGCAAACAAGGTTGGCCTTTCTGTTACAGCTGGGGAGATTGTAGGATTAGTTCCTTTGGAAGCAATAATCGATGCAGGCAAATACTACAATGGTGGGGTAGAAAGCAACTCAGAAATACTAATTCAAAAAGCAGTCTCAGGACTAAAATTAAATGTACTCGGAGAATTCGTTTCTAATGAGAGAATAATAGAGTTATCAGCCAATCTATAGAGGTTTAAATATGTCAAAATGGGGAGAAATAAGTCTTAGCGAATTTCAGGAAAAACTTTCGAGTAAAGATCCTACGCCGGGTGGTGGTTCAGCCTCAGCAATTGCACTTGGACAAGCAGCAGCCCTCACAAATATGGTGGCTGAATTAACCCTAGGTAGAGAGAAATGGGAAACGGGTTGGCATGCAGCAGAAAATTCGAAGTCAGTGGCTGCTAACATATTAGGTGACTCCGCTTTTGAACTTGCAAAAAATGATTCAGATGCATTTGATTCTGTTATGTCAGCATTTAGGTTGCCTAAAGAATCAGAAGAAGAAATTAAACATCGAAAGATGATGATTGTTGAAGCTACTTGGGGGGCTACACTTGTGCCGTTGGAAACAGCAAAAATAGCATTAGAATTGCTGAGTACGCTTCCTAATTTAGCAACACATGGTAACTCAAATGCTGTAACGGATGTTGGTGTTGCTTCACTTCTCGCGAGTGCTGCATGCAAAGGTGCATTGTTTAATGTTGAAATAAATCTTGGTTCTCTACCTAGTGATGATAATCGTGTTATAGAACTTAGAGATGAAGTTGAGAGCATTAGAATCAAATCAAGTGATTATTCGAGAGAGTGTATAAAATCAGTTAGAGCACGTATTTAGTGGGTTTTTGCAACAGATTAACAAACCAGTTACTAATGCAACAATTGATATCGCATGCGAAAGTCTGTCAGCTATATTCGTACTTTGCTGATTGCATTTTTTCTAGTTAGTAACATACTTACTGTAAATTCTGCAGAGAATAATTCGAAAAATAATGGATTAGTTGTAGAAGTTCTAAATTCGGAATATATTTACAGTTCATCAGAGATTATTTCATTGCTGATAAGAACCACTGGACAGAATATTGGTTCTGAATACGAAATTGAGTGGATATTATTTGATGGTTATTCACAGAACGGTACATTTGCCAGTAATGGAACATTAAATTGGCAAGCAAACACAGTTGTTACCCAGAACACACTAGAATTTTCACAGTTCTATACTGGAGGCTTAAAATATACCTTGATTATGATGGTATTCGAAGATGGTGCAGCGAAAAGTGAATTAGAAATTAAATTCATGGTTTTCAGGGATTCCATACAAAATCCAATAAATGATATGCTATTATTTGGTGATAGCATTTCAGATCAAGGTAATTCATTTAATGCATTTGGAACGCCACAATCTCCGCCTTATTATTCTGGAAGATTTTCAAACGGTCCAGTTTGGGCAGAAGCTGTTGCTACTGAATACGGAAAGTCTGTTGTTGCTGGCAATTGGGGTGAGAGTGGTACAAACAGGGCATTTGGTGGTTCCCAGACTGGTCCGGGAATGTCATTTTTTGTAATTCCTAATGTTGGTGAGCAAATTAATAGATATTTGAATAACGTTAATTCCAATATAGACCAAGACGATTTGGTATTTTTGTTTGCAGGTGGAAATGATTTTACTGTAGGAGCAGGTAATCCAAATATTACATTGCAAAATATGATTGCACATGTTAACACACTTGCTGATTCGGGTGCAAAAGAATTTGTTGTGGTAAATATTCCTCCAATCGAAAAGACTCCAATATACTCAAGCAATACTCCTTCCGACTTGCTACAGACAGAAAACAATGTAATTTACTACAATACTCAATTGGTTGTCGAAATGTCCAGCCTAGCTAGTCAAAGAGGCCTGACGATAAAAGTGGTTGACATTCATGTAATGTTCAATGAAATTTACTACAATGGTTCTTTTGGAGGAATTACTAATGTTGTAGATGAGGCATGTGGATATACCTCTGGTACTTGTAACTCAAATGACATTGCACCAAATCCTGACGAGTTTCTATTTTGGGACTACGTTCACCCAACTAGAGTTATTCATGAGGCCTTGTCTGAATTAATATTACAAGAAATTGGCATTCCAGACACGGATGGAGATTTAATTGGAGATGCTGATGATCTCTGTGAGTGGACGCCAACCACTGAATTGGCAGATAGTAATGGGTGTAGTCCATCTCAACTTGATGATGACAATGATGGCATCAAAAATGGAGATGATTTGTGTCCAAACACACCATTAGATGCTGAAGTTGATGAATTTGGATGTGCCGAATCACAAAAAGATACAGATGGTGATGGAGTTACTAATGATTTAGATTTATGTCCGAATACATTGCCAAACTATGCAGTAGATGAAAATGGGTGTGCAAGCTATCAAAAAGATACAGATGGTGATGGTGTTGATGATAGTATCGATATATGCCCTGATACAGGTGTAGGATCAATTGTTGACTCTGCAGGTTGTGCTGATTATCAAAGAGATACTGATGATGATAGTGTAACAGATGATAATGATACATGCCCGGATACATTTCCTGACTATTTAGTAGATGAGAATGGGTGTGCAGATTATCAGAAGGACACTGATGGAGATAGCATAACAGATGATAGTGACCTGTGCCCGGACACTCAAACCCCCATGATAGTAAACTTAGATGGATGTGCACAATACCAACTAGATAGCGATAAGGATGGAATAACAAATGATGTTGATATTTGTCCACAGACAGATTCTTCCTTTTCTGTAGATCAACTTGGTTGTGCTGATTATGAAAAAGACACTGACGAGGACGGTATTACAGATGATATTGATAATTGTACACAGACAGAACCTG
>CAYSJV010000057.1:0-1618 GCA_964431435.1 uncultured Candidatus Poseidoniales archaeon | reverse complement strand
CTAACTGAAGGGGGGTTAAGTGGGGTAATAGAAAGTGGCAAGGAAGCGATTGCTGATTCTGATGCTGTTGTCATCCTACTAAATATCGCGTTGATTTTTGCAATAATTTTTGTACTTGTTCTATTGATTCGTTCTCCTAAAAATGACATCATAATTACATCAGAGTCAGATATGATTAACTCCATGGGTTTTGGATTAGATGATGCTCACTCACCATTTTCAGAAAACATTATAGAAAAGGGTAATACAACCGTAGAAGGTAATGAATATCAAGAAATATCTGAGGAAAATAATCTAGAAAATAGCAATGAGTTAGATATTGATTGGTTAGATGACCTTATAGATTAAAAATTACGAAAATATAAGGGATGGTTATGGAAAAAGGATATGTTATTGGAATCGCAGGTGGAAGTGGTTCTGGGAAAACATATCTTGTGAATGCACTCTCGAAAATAGTGGGCAGTGAAAAGTGTGAATTAATCAGCCAAGATGATTACTATATTGATAGAAGTGGTATTGAAAATTTCAGTCAGATAAATTTTGACCACCCTAATTCGATTGACTTTGAAATGGTTACATCTCATATTCGCGAATTGAAAAATGGAAATGAAGTACACAGACCAACTTATGATTTCAAAACGCATACAAGGACTGATAAGTTTAAGGTAATCAAGGCCAATCGAATTATACTTTTAGATGGAACACTAATTTTCACACAAGAAGAGTTAATGGAATTAATTGATTGCAAAATTTTTGTCAATACTAAGGAAGATTTGCGTCTGAAACGGAGAATAGAAAGAGATACTGTTGAAAGAGGTAGGAGTACTGCTAGTGTACTAGAGCAATGGAACAATCAGGTTGAGCCTATGTTTCATCAATATATTGAAAAGGGTTTAAATCTAGCAGATTATGTGTTTTCAGAACAAGAAAATCTGGATGCATTTATTCATGAAATCACAATGAATATTCAAAACGCTGAGAATTTACTCGATTGATCCAAATAGTGTGATGACTTTTATTTGGATTAACTTTCTGAAGTTAATTCGGTTGTAGTCCTCCCCCATCGGATAGCCCCCCAACCCGTTTCGTGTATGTAGTAAATCATCATCTTCAATGGAAATTCAATGATGATAAATTTGCCTGCTGTTTCAAGTTCGCCTGTCAAAAGCCATGTGATTGTTGCCCCAGTCAAGGTTGCAATAATTCTCCAGACGAACGACTTAACTAAAACTCGATTTCTTGTATAACTCATGTATACCTCGTAGATTCGAATGTTTATCTGATTTATGCATCCATTTCCTGAATATGGACAATTTTAGTATGGCATAGTTAACAATGAATTTATGATGGCTGACCACTAGGCAACTATGTGTCATATTTTGTCTATGTGGTAGAATTAGATAATGAAAATTTCAAACCACCTATGAAATTCAAGAAAGGCAACCCCCATATTTGGAATGAATCTGGTGGAAATATCTCATCAGAAAGTCCCAAAATGTTCTATGTAGGCCAAAGTGCTCATGACCCAAGGTGTCGATTTTTACAGCACAAACATTGCTTTGGAGAAAATATTGAACATTCTTGTATTTGTGGTATGGAGTGTACCTGCTGTGATGAC
>CAYSJV010000056.1:0-11773 GCA_964431435.1 uncultured Candidatus Poseidoniales archaeon | reverse complement strand
TTGATTCTGCTGCATATGCATTATTTGCAAAAGACGGTAGAATCATGACACCATGGTCCACAATCCATTTAGAGGATACTGAAGAATGGCCAATCATCACACCTTCATTAAGCGAATTTACACCAGAAGAATTACGCAAAATGGACTCTGAAAAAAGAGTGAAAATCTTAGCAAGTCATAATCTAGAAATTTGCCTCGCTGAGCTTGCAAGATGTAGAGAGGCAATACGTACAAAAAGAATTTGGGAATTGGTACAAAATAGGTGTAATGAAAATCCATATCTTGCAGAAGCATTCGAATGGATTATCTCTAAACAAAAAGAATGGAAAACAGAGTCAGAATGGCTTTCTACCTCATTTAATCCAATCAGAACCGGCGGAGTTTCTTGGTCAAATGATATTGTTGAGAAAAGGCCGTGGGTAGATCTTACACAAAAGATAGTCAAAAACAGATGGTTACCATTGCATGAATCATGGACGGATAATGTAAACAAGCATGGCTCAAATTTTGCAATCATACTCTATGGAAAACAAGGGCCATGGAGAGAAAAATCAAGTAAATTAGTTGAAGAAATGATTTCAATAATCCCTGGTGCTGAAATTTTTGTATATACTCCACTAGGTCTAATACCTTGGGGATTAGAAGACGTTAATCCATATGCACATTGTGTTGCATCTCGTTCAAAATGGAGGATGAAACCCGATAGGAAAAAATGCCAAGAGGAATTAGAATTACTAAATTGTGAAAATAGAGAACTTCTGTTTGTCGACACAAAAAACTCAAGAGCAAAAATAATGGAAATGTTGGGTGAAAAAATAGGGGATTTAAAAACCGTAAAAGACAAGATATTGATTCCAGAGGAATTGAGTTTTAGACAAGTTTTGGACAAATTTGCCGTTTTTACCAACATGTCTTATGCAGTACTAGTCAAACAATTAGAAGATATTACTTATGCAATGAGTAGTACTGGTAGAATAAAGAATATTTTTACAGCGAATAACTCACATATAGCATCTCCGAGATTAAGAGATGGTGGCTTATCCCTTACAAATAATGGAGCGATTTTTTGCCATAAGACGAGAGATATACCTATTCCAAAGAACCTACCTGACACATATTTCAAAGATTCACCTCATAGTGGGCCACCATGGGTTGTTGTCAATGCTGATGCTGTTCCATATGCAAAGATGGGGCGAAATGTATTCCACCAATTTATCATTGCATCTGATTCATGGATAGTTCCGGGGTTACCTTGTTTAATTGTAGATGAAAATGGAAAATTGGTCGCTCATGGAATATCACAATCTCCTTCAGATGAAATTGGAAAAATGAAAAAAGGAATTGCGATTAGAGTCAAAGGTGGCATTGAATAAAATAAATAATTCATGATACCTAATTAGGTCATATTCAAAGATAGTAGCGACCTCAGAGGAAATATCCTGCAAGGTATGGAAGTGAACAATTGGTGACTGAGAATGTAATAGAAACCAATAATCTCATCAAAATGTATGGGCCACATGTCGCATTAGATAGTATAAATTTGAAAATAAAATCCGGAGCAACAGGGTTATTAGGACCAAATGGTGCGGGAAAATCTACTCTTCTGAAAACACTTCTAGGTTTAATCGGTGTAACACAAGGAAAAGGTAAAGTTCTTGGGCATGATATCCAAACAGAGGGTGTATTAATAAGATCAAAAATAGGTTATATGCCAGAATATGAATGCCTGCATCCTGAACTTGAAGCAATACATCAAGTTGCATACTGCGGTGAATTATTGGGAATGAATCCCAGTGTTGCTATGCAAAGAGCGCATGAAGTACTAGAATATGTTGGACTGAAAGACCAACGATATCGTAAAACATCAACATTCAGCACAGGAATGAAACAGGCATGTAAACTCGCCACAAGTATAATTCATGATCCTGAATTGCTAATTGCAGATGAACCAACAAATGGCCTTGATTCTGAAGCAAGGAGATTTATGATGGAAACTTTGACTCAGATCATTAAGCAAGGTCAGAGAAGCATGATAATGGCAAGTCACCTTATGGGAGACGTAGAAAATGTGTGTGATAGAATTGTGATGTTGCATAAAGGTAAATTGATAGCGCAAGGAAAAATTGAGGATTTGAAAGCTATCGATAAAGAAGTTGAAATTCACGTATGGGGTGGTGCCAGTAAATTTGAACAAGCACTCCTAGACAAAGGAACTAAGGTAAGAAGAACTGGGCGTGTAATGAGAATTGTACAAGAAGATGAATTTACGTATGACAGAATTTTGAGAACTGCTAGTGAAACATCAGTTCAAATTAGAAAGATGGAAGACCATGAGCCTAGTTTAGAAGATTTGTTTATCAAAATCATGGAACGCTTAGGCTATGGGGTCAAAAGTTCGGATGAATTACTAGGAAACAATAAGTCTGACATCAAAGAGTTGCCGTTTGAAACTTCTAACAATCAACGTGCTTTACTGGAAAATAATGAGGGAGGGGTATTCTAATGGAAAAAGACATGAATACTGATGTTGAATTCATGGGTGAACAAGGATTAAGTGTAACAGGACAAAGTCGTATGGAGGCTGCTTATGGCTCAGGAGATGGTGATGAATCATTGTCTGCGGCTGTTTCAGGTGGCAATGTTGCCAAAAGTGGAACAATATATGAACAAATATATCGACCATGGAGAGGGACAATAAATCCTAGATGGAGTAGGAATTGGGCAATATTCAGGCACCATTTATTCGGCATTTTCTCTAAAGGACACCGAGCATGGGGGTGGCCAACTAGGCTTGCATTGTTTGCCATTCTACTTGGATCAATGAGCGATCTACTAATGTCGATGCTTGGGGGATTAATTGGTGCAGACGAAATGTCTAGAATGTTTGGTCCGAATAGAGCAAATCTGTATGGGCACGTGTTGGGATTTGCTCCGAGAAATGCATTTTGTTTTCCTATTGCCGCTGCACTTCTAATTGGTGGAATCATCAGTGAAGACCGAAAGTATGGGACAAGTGCAATATATTTTTCACGACCAATTAATAGATTTGATTACACGGCAATGAAATATATTTCAGTAGCAATTATTCTATTTCTAATCATTGATGGAACACTAGCAATGTATTATTTTGGAAATATAATCCTAAATAATGAAGGTTGGAATTATCTGATTGATACAATCCCATTATTTGCTACTGCTGCAATAGCGGGAATGTTATTGATATTTACATATACAAGTATTGGCTTGTGTCTTTCTAGCGTTAGTAAAGGGAAATTTTTCCCTGCAGTTGCATTACTTGGGATATTTTTAGGAAGTAAACTAATCGCATTTTTAGTTTGGTTAATTTTTGAACGTAGTGTAGTATATTTGTTATCTCCATACGATTGTGTAGCGCATGTTGCTCAAACAATGATGAATATTAGTTCGTCATATGACCATCCTTGGTCATGGAGTCTTGTTTCTGTATTAGTAATGAATGCAGTTTCGCTTTACATCATTGCATCTAGAGTTTCTTCAATGGAGGTGACTAGAGAATGATACCTGATATGTCACAAGAGGGTATGCCTAACACGGCCATCAATACTGAGCAAATTAAGGCCCCAACTGTAATGTTGGATCATGTGTCTAAATGGTATGGTAACATAGTGGGACTAAATGATGTAAGTTTGGCAATATCTGGAGGTGTCACAGGAATTTTAGGTATGAATGGGGCAGGAAAATCAACACTATTCAAATTGCTAGTAGGTAAATTAACACCCTCACAAGGTACTGTTAGATTATTTGGCATAGACCCTTGGAAAAATACTGCTCCATTCAGCCGTATAGGATATGTTCCTGAACACGACCAAATGTATGATTGGATGACTGGATATGATTTCATTACAACACTTGCTAGACTCCACGGATATACTAGGGATGAAGCTGGTGTAAAAGCTAAGAAAGTACTAGAATTTGTAGGGCTTGATGATGTAATGCACAAAGAGATTGGGAAATATAGTAAAGGTATGAGACAAAGATGTAAAATTGCTCATGCACTTGTCAATGACCCCGAATTGATTATTCTTGATGAACCATTGCAAGGTTGTGACCCCTTAGCGCGAACTACAATAATGAATGTGATTAGAGAATTAGGTGCTATGGGAAAAACCATTTTGGTCAGTAGTCACATCTTACAGGAAATTGAAAGGATTACTGAGCAAATTGTGATATTGCATAATTCAAGATTGTTAGCATTAGGAAACGTTCATGCAATAAGAGAAATGTTAGATCAACACCCACACAAAATACAAGTTACAACATCAGATCCTCGAGCTTTAGCAAAAGTGATGTTGCAACACCCTGACGTATATGGTGTAAATTTCCCATCTCCAGATAAAGTTTTGATTGAAACACATAACTTAGGTTCCGTTCACCAAGCACTTCCCACACTTATTGTACAAAGTAAAACAAGAGTAACTGCAATAGAAAATCCAGATGATAATTTAGAATCTATTTTACAATATTTAGTTGGAGGGAGTAGATGATACCCGAAGATAAAAAAAGTTCTCTACCTCCATTAGCAAAGACTGTTTGGTCTAAAATGGATCGGAAAGCAACAGCAATTACTGAATTTACGATGAGGCAATACAGGCAACGTACTTCGACTTGGGCAATTGCTCTAATTGGTGCTTTGATGGTCATGATGATGTTGATGTTCTACCTTGATGGACTCGGAACTGAAATTGAATCAATAGATCAAGATAATGATTCATTCGATTATGATGGAGATGGATATCCAAATGGACAAGAATTGCTGCATGGTACCAATATCAATAATCCAGATAGTCACCCACCGTCCTCAGTAATTCCTGATTCTCCTGAAAAATGGACTGATGAAGATGACATTGATGGAATCGATAATGATGGAGATTGTTCAAGGGAATTCTTGTCTTCAGTCAAAGATAGTAATAGAGATGGTATTGAATGTACAGCACCACATACTTCATCACTCGCTGCAGATTACAAGGTAGATGAAGATCCCGATGACAATGCGTATTACAAAGAAGCCACGCATAGATCATTTATACTTGGATTTGGAAAAATGGGTTTTGTATTCATTTTGGGGATTTTCATTCCACTGTTCATGGCAACGGGAATTATTAGAGATGAAATGGATTCCGAAACACTTCATTATTTAGTTGGTAAACCGTTAGCAAGAGCGGAATTTTTAGTTTATCGTATACTTGGTTTGTTAGCATTAACTTGGCCATACATAATTCTATTGACTTTAATCTGTGCAATTGTTACAGGTTTTACTGGGCCTGGAGATAGTATTTTCAGATTTAATGAACTGGGATTGTGGTTTAGCATAATGGTTGCATCTTGTTTAGCAGTGCTAGCATATGCAACAATCTTTGCAGTATTCGGAGTAATAAGTAGATATGGAATGATTGCTGCTATGTTTTTAGGTATGTGGGAATTTATGATTGCGATGATGTATTCATTTGGAAGTACTTCTGCAGTAACAATGCTATCGGTTGTATTTTGGACTACACAAATTGTAGATGCTGCTGCAATGTATACATGGGCAGATTATAGCTCAATGGTGACACATGTCCAAATGGCAGAATTTGAACTGAGTGGTTCAGGTGCTCTATCTGCACTTTGGAAAGCACCACTCATTGATGTAGAATTCCAGTTGGGGGGAATTATGTCAGCAATAATATCTATTTTCGTTTTAATCGCACTTAGTGCATCAGTGTTATTCATTGGCCAGGCTATATTCAAGAGAAAAGAACTGAAGTGAGGCATTCAAATGAATAGATTTGAAGGAGATTTAAGCAAAATGTGGTCAATTGGACACATGCCACCAAAGCAAGGATTGACTTGGGATTGGTGGTGGTGGCTGGTTATGTTGAGAGACCCTCAAAACCCTGAGCATAGTCGCCAACTGATGACACTCTGGTCTACAAAAGATACTCCATATATTGAAGTTGATAAAAAACCATGGATAAGTGAAGGTAGACCCAATGTAGATTCTGAAGGGGGGATGATTCTATCTGGTATGGTTGCAGCATGGTATTTCGATGGGGAAAACATGTGGGATCCAATTGTCCTCAAATCTACAAAAATGATGGCATTGGATGCTGACCACTCATTGTGGCCTGAGAAAAAAGGAAAGGGGGAAGGTGCGATAGTACCTATTTGTGATAAAGATTTGAGCATGGGTTTATCAGAAAATTGTGAACGCTTTTGGTTAAAATTAGAATCTGACGATGAAATTGTAAAAGAGGGTGCTCCAAAAAATTTTGACCTAGAATTTACACCCTGGAACCAAGCAGTATCTACTGCAAAAACAGCCCACAAAAAATATAGTTCAGAAATGGGGTATGACATACTTAGGATTCATGGAGCTTTGGCTAGTGGAAAAATAGATGGTGAAAAAGTTGAAGGAACAGCGTATTTTCAAAAAGTGTGTGTTCAAGCACCATCTCCACCTTGGTTTTGGGGTATGCTACACTTTAGTGATGGCTCATATCTAGATTGGTTTATTCCACACGTTGCAACTTCACTGGCAATGGCCACAGACAAACCATGGAGTGTATTAGATAGTGAAATAATTCCACTATCAACTGGAGGATTGTTTCACGATAAGAAAAATCAGAGATCTGAAGTTTTCAAAAATGTCAGGATTTCGAAGAGCAAAGGTGGCTTTGTAGAAAAAATGGATTCAGATCATCCAAATTCAGAATTACCGCACTTTGAAATTGAAATGTGGAATAGTAGAACAACAGTAGTGTTAGGTGTACAAGCAATATCTAGGGCAAAGTGGAATTTTGACCAACCGACAAGAGGAGGTATGATTAGTCATCTAACATACAATGAATACCCACTAAAAGTAACTGGTTTGGCAATTGACGATTCAAACGAAATAAGGACTAAAAAAGATTGGGAATGGATTACGGGGAATGCTGAACATAGTTGGGGATTATTGCACTAAATACGTAAATATTAGCAAATTATTAGAATTCAGAAATTGCGAAGACTCAATAACATCCATGCAACGTGTGGTTCCGAGGAGAGAAACGATGTCGGAAGAAAATGAGGCGGCCGGTGTGGCAGCAGTATCAAAAAATTCGAAGTTTACTTTGTTGGCTGAAGAAGAGGTTTTACTTGAAACAAAACCCAGTTTTTTCGCATTCTTTGGCATGTACGTACTGGCTATAATGGTGTTCTGCATTCACATGCTATTTTACTGGTATGCTGACAAAGACACTAGTAATTTGGAAGGTCTAGAACATATGGCAGCAATAATTGTAAAAGAATCAGGAATTGCTGGGTTTTTCGTTATGATGTTAGTGATAACATGGGCAAATCGTTTCATCAATATGTCTACAAGTGGTAGATGGTTTACATTTGGTCTATTACTAATATCAATAACACCTGCATTATTCACACTAGATGAATTATTGACTGAACCATTCAAACTATTTGGTTTCACCCTGATTGAGAATCCACTAATTGGAGATAACACGGGGGGATATCTGCCTACATGGGATCCAGTATACTTCCTAATATTAGGAGTGGGGTATTTTGTAATGCTAGTTGCACTTACATTCTACTACCAACATTCATTTGCATATGCTATAACATCAGATGCAGTGATTTTCAGAAGAGATTTTATGCTAAACTCATCACAAAGAAGAGTGCTATATGGAAACATACAGGATTTGAATGTTGAGAAAGGTGCAATTGGATCTATTCTTGGATTTGGTACTGTAGTACCCCTAACTGGAAGTGGTCTAGGTATCGGAGAAGAAACAATGGGGATTTCAGCAGGGGGTGCCGCTGGTTCAGTGGCTGACTCGAAAGAAGGAGATAGTGCTCCTGCAAAGGGCTTCAAAATGGTACTAAGAATGTTCTTTGCGCTTTTGAGTGCGCAAAGAACTGTTCGCACAATAAAGCCTGATCCTGCACAATGTTTCTTTGGCATTAGAGGACCTGACAAGGTATATGCAAAAGTGGCAGAAATGTGGCAGAGTTTTGATCCATCCGGACAAATGGAAGAAATCAAGGATTTATTAGCTGCAAATCTAAAACAAGAATGAACATAGTACATCCGTTTAGTTCATGAACTTGGATTGTTAGGGTTGTTCAATACGGTGGTTCACATGAGCGAAGAAGTAATGCAAAAAGCAGCAATTGCGATGTCTGAGGGAAATTTCCTTGAAGCAATGGAGATATTTGAAATAGCACAGAAATCTAACCCTGAAGATGCTACAGCACACTATGGTTGGGCAGAAGCTGCTTTTATGAGAATATCCATAGATATGGAAGATGATGTACCTGCAGGCAAAATAATGCAAGCATACAAAAAAGCAATGCAATTTGACGAAGAAAATTTAGAATATGTCGCATCTTTTGCGAATTTCTGCCTAGATTGTGGGCGTATTCCAATGGCAATAAAAGAATATCAGAGACTAGAAAAAATGGCTGATTTAGAGGAAATTCCCGTAGAAGACACACTTTTTGACGCAAGTAGGTTAATTGTTGAAGCAATTGAAAGAGTTGGACAAGGTCGTGAAAATCCTATGATTCAACCTTGGTTAAAACAAGCACTTACATGGGCTGTAGCTGGATTGGGGTTCAATGCAGAGGATGCCTCAAATATGCTTAAGGAAGAGTGAATTAATGGATATTGGGGAATCTGTGAAGATTTCGTTTGCATTTGGTTATTTTGGTACTAACTTCCATGGAAGTCAAATTCAACCTGAAGGCGTAAAGACTGTTCAAGGTGAAATTCAACGAGTTATTGAATCTATGAATTGGGTTTCCCAAAATTCTACAAAAATCATGATCTCTAGTAGAACTGACTCAAATGTCAGTGCAAGAATGAATGTAGGTACTGTAGAACTCCCCAAGAAAATATGGTCTGGAATAAAAGAAAGAGGTTTTCTGAATGCAATCAATGACCAATTATTCAAATCAATTATAATTTGGTCAGCTAAAGAAGTTGAAAAAGATTGGAATGTTAGAAAAGCAAATATGAGAACATATCGATACAGAATGAATGCACTAAAAGATTGGCCACCAATAATTGAAGTTGAACGATTCAAAAAAATACTTGATATATTTACAGGTAAAAATGATTTTACTGAATTCTGTAAATTAGATGGAGATCGAAGCCCAATAAGAGATGTATTTGCTTGTAACCCGTGGATTCAAATTAACTCTGAGGGGGATGAAGAAGTCATTGGATTTGAAATATCATCGCAAAGTTTTCTTTGGAATCAAGTTAGAAGAATTGCAAATGCTATTCTTAAATTGTATAATGGCAATATTGCAGAAGATGTGGTGAAAAAAAGCCTTTCTGGTGAAAAACAACAATTGAATATTGGATCATTAGATGCACGCTGGTTAACTCTTTGGAGATTGGAATTTACTAACATCAATCATGAAAAAATGAATAGCAATAGTAGGTACTATCTGGAAAGATGTCCCTCTCCAAGTGATGAGCGTATTCAACGAATTTGGCAAATGGGTGCAGAGGAAGAACAAAAATCCATTTTGTATAAAGAATGGGTAAAAGAACTTGCAATCCGGATTCTATGACTCTTTTTTCTCGAACCAACCTTTACGCCAAAAATATCCAATCATTAAAAAAGAAAAAATTAGCATTGCCCCTATGATATCCATCAAATCAAAATATCCACTTCCTGCACCAAAGGCATCGACATTCATCCCAAATATACCTGAGATAAGTGTTAACGGTAACATAATTGTTGCAATAATTGTCAATGTTGTCATAACTTCTGACAATCTAGCATTAGATTCTGATAACTGCATTGAAATATGTGACAAATAGGTATCCCTAGTGGATGTCGCTCCGGCAGAATAATTGTTTATTCTTGTTAATAATGAGTTTAATACAGCCCTTAAGTCCCTAAAATAAAGAGTGTTGTTATCACTCAGAAATTCCTCATCCGAGCGCAACATCCGATCTACCATTGTATGGAGTGGTACAATTGACTTAGACATCTCCCTAAGATCCTGTTTTATTTGGTGAAGAGGTTCAAGAAGGTTGCTATATTTTTTATTTGGATCAAATACTTGAAATTCTATTTCATCTAACTTTTGAGAGTAGCCTTCCAACATACTCATCCAATCATCAGCTACAGAATCTAGTAATTCATAAAGCAAAAATTCGGGCCCTTTTGTCAATCTTTTTGCCAATCTGTGGCTGCGGTACCTACCCCTAAATGCCTCTATTGCTGGAATTTTAGTGTGCCTTACTGTCACCATCAATGAATCTTTTAGAAATACAGCAAAATGTTCGGTGTCTAATTCTGAATCTGCATCTCTCGCTCTAGCAATTATGAATTTGTGATCCTCGAAAGATTCTGCATTAACAACTGGATCTGAAAAACAATCCTCTACTGCTAAGGGATGAAATCCCATTTTATCTAACAAAAATTCTTTCTCATCTTCGCCTGGAGAAAGTATGTCCAACCACACATTATCTGATTGAGTTAGGTATCCTTCAACCTCTTCCAATTGAAGTATTTGTCCACCTGCACTAGCAACTTCATTATTGAATATACGTAGTGTTGCCATGCCTTCGCGGAGAATCACAGCATGTAAGTGCCTTGGGGTGTTCACTATTCGTCAATTTCACACAGAATTTCTACAATATCTCCATTTTCAAGGCCTAATTTTTCCCTTAAAAAATGACTTGAGATAACCTCTACAACATCTACATGTCTCGTAAGATCAGGAATTAATATTGCACAATCTACTGATTCCTTTTTTTCTGATTTTATTTTTGCAATAAATGTGGTGGCTCCTCCGAAAGAAGAACCATCTCTCTCAAAACCATCAATTTTTTGCATACTGAAACAGTCTGTATCAATTTCTCTTGAACTAATGATTATATCTTCACTTAGTCCTTTAGAAGAAACGCCGGATTTAGTTCGAAGTGCAACGTAATTCTGTAAAGGTTTACCATCTACTTTCACATTTAATGTACCAGGCCATGCTGTAAACCCAAGTATTTTTTTGAATTGATTTTGGTAGTGGCTTTGAGCCATAAAAATGTGTGCTCGACCCAAACCAGCACTAACAACTCCTCTCAATATCATAGCCCCACCAAACTATCCGAAGATATCGTGTTTTATCCCTATTTCGCGGCAAAAATATCATGGAGGTATTCTAACTCGTGAACTACAAGGGATACATATGCCAGGTGACACCTCATGGATGAATACTAGATACAATGATTTAGTAAATCAAGGATTAGATTGGCAACTTCGCACATTAGAGAGCGCAAATATTCCTAGATGCGAGGTTGACGGTGTGAAGCAAATAATGCTCTGTGCAAACAATTATCTGAACTTGACTACACATCCAAAGGTCATTAATGCAATGATCGCCGCTACCATGGAACTTGGTGCTGGCTCTGGTTCTGTTAGAGCAATTGCAGGGAATATGAAACTTCATGAAGATGCGGAAAAGAAAGTTGCTGAATTTAAAGGAGTAGAAGCCTCACTAATATATTCGGCAGGATATACAGCAAATGTGGGTTTGATACCCACGCTAGTTGGTACTAAAGAAGATGTCATCATTTCCGATGAATTGAATCATGGTTCAATAATTGATGGTGTTCGTTTAACCAAATCTAGTAGAGCTGTGTACCCACATAATGACATGTCTGGTTTAGAGAGAGTACTACAAGAGCATACTAATTCCAGAAGAAAATTAATCATCACAGATGGTGTGTTTAGTATGGATGGAGATA
>CAYSJV010000055.1:0-12456 GCA_964431435.1 uncultured Candidatus Poseidoniales archaeon | reverse complement strand
ATATCATGGCATTGATTGGAGGAGATTTTGAAGAAAGTAATGATTTGGATAATCAAGATATGATTTCAATAACAATAGATCCGGAACCAGATTATTTTCACGCTGGAACAATTGTTGTTTCAAGTCCTGAGGAAGTGAGTAATGGTGGTTCCATTGAGGGCCCCTGGACAGTAAGCGGTACATTACAAAAAACCAATACTGCTGACTCTAATAGTGTTCAACTGATGCTCGAATTAGTTTCAGCAGAAAGTCAAACATTGGCATTACAACCATTTTCTGTAGTTTGGGAAAACGATCAAAGTAGTACTCAAGATTGGAGTTCACAGATTACAATAAATGATGTGAGTGGATTTTCATACGGAACACATACTGTTTCAGCAAAAATTGACCCACTGACTGCTTTAACTGACAATTCTAATACTAACAATGATTTAGCAACATCCTTTTTTACGAAATTAGAGCAACCAAATGTTGTATTACAATTGTTTTCGGTACCTGACATTCAAGAAGCCGAACCAGGGCAGCAAATTTTTTGGGTGGCTCAGTTACAAAATGTTGGTGATGTAGAAGTAAGTGGCACATTATCAATTGAATGGGAGGGCTTGGAACAACCATCTCAGGCAGTAGTAATACAAGCAAGACAGATTAAAGATATCACCTTTAACACAATAGCAGGAGCAAATGATCACACAGCGATTCTAAATGTAGGGTGGAGCGCTTTACAAGAAAGTTATGATGCAAATCTTGTAGATAGTAGTGATACGAAAAGTGTCTTAGTAATTACTCCATTCAAAGTAACATATATTGACTCCTCAGAATCACTTACACCATCACCTCCTTTGAAAACAGGCAATGAATATACATATTCAATTGATGTTACATCACAAGGAATTGGAAATACTACCCTAACATGTAGCAGTGGGAAAAATATTACGTTAGTAATAGATACTCCAGGGAAAATAGTAGAAATTTCTTGTTCATTCAAACCAACTGTTTCTGGAGATTTTGAATTAAAAATTGTTTCAGATAACGGTGATGCTGATCCATTCAGCAAGTGGTGGTCTGTATCTGCGGGGGCAAATTCTGCACAAGCAGCAAGTGAATCAACTAATTGGAATGCATTTTGGTTACTTGGCCCCTTTATCGTTTTGTTAATAGCAATATTAGTCGGAGCTTTTGTCCTTACAAGAGAAAGAGAAGAAGAGGTAGAGAGAGATATTTATTCATATTGTCCGGCTTGTGATGGAGAAATTGAAGGTGATGAGGATTCATGTCCACATTGTGATGCGGATTTAGTTGAACTATTACAGAAATTCCATGATTGTAAATCATGTAACGAACCAATTCCCAGTGTATTGGAAAATTGCCCATATTGTGGAAGTGAACAGAACATTTCTGAAATGTTTGAAAGAAGATCTAGAAAGAATATTGTTTTAGAAGAAAAGCCAGTTGAGAAAGAAGAAGAAGAAAATTTAGATCAAATTGTTACTGGCGATGCTGATTTCGCTAGCTCAATAAAAGAGATGGGCTTTGATGAAGAAAATCTAGAAACAGAATGGGATGAAGAATTCACCAAAGCTGAAGCAGAAATAGATACAATAATTGCTCAACAAACAGAATTAGAAGAGGAGGACGAAACTGAATCTGAGGAAGAAGATGTTACAGAAGGACATTTGGAGAAAACCGAAGCGCTGTTCAACACTAGAGAATTAGATGACTTTATTGGAAAGAAAGACTCTAGAAGACATTTGAAAGATGAAGACGTGGAGTTAACTGCTAGTGATGCCGAGATGAGGGCGGATCTTTATGCATTGACTGGTGAAGAAGGTGTATTACCTGGAGATGAAGTCAAGTTAGAAGTTGCTCCTATCACCGATCATCGACTTGCAGGGAATGTCATTCCTGATGCCGAAGCTGATTTTTCTGTTGAAGATTCAAAATCTGAATCTGTAAGAGTAGAAAAACCAGAACCCGTAGTTGAAAAAGAAGAGACGGAAGAAGCCACAGGAATGTGTGAAGTTTGTGGCGCTGATGTTTCTGTAGATGCCGAGAGTTGCCCTACTTGTGGAGTAAAATTCGCATAATAGGCGCCCGTCAGCACTCATAGGGTTCGTCATCGCATAAGCTCGGCTGACCCTCTTGACCTCATTCGGGCAATGTTACGAAATTGTTTTCACACATCAATGCTACGCTTGTAAAGCGCTTATTTTGTTGCAGAGACACGTTGGTTTGATACGACAGTAGTTGTTCGGAGGGTTGATGAAATCACATAGCGGCCTTATTTCATTCTTTTTTGTTGGAATTTTGATTTCAAGTACTGCTGGCTGTTTGTACTTAATTACTGAAAGGGAATTGTTAGAAGGATTTCGTGGTGCCCCTGAAGAAAAAAAAATGAAAGAAATTTATGAAGTGGTTCATACATTTACTGATCCAATCCAATCTATTGAAGCAATAGAGGGACATGAAACATTTACTATTGATGAAGAAACAGAAAAATTATCTATTTATCTTCGTGTATCTATGACTGATCCACCAGGATATGACACCTCGCAATGGACAAGTAGTGCACGTTATGTACAAGTCACATTAAAAGATAATTCTGCAACTACGGTATGGGAAGAAAAGCGCATTGATGACAATAAAACTACTACAGAGTACCTCTACACCGCTGATTTTCAGGATTATGAATTAGGTACTTGGACATTAGATGTTGAAGCAAGAGGATATGGTATTAACCTCGCAGGATTTGAATTCTTTGATGATTTTACTGTACGTGCAACTGTAGAAAAAACATGTATACAATATACAAGTTTAGATTGTGTTCAATAATAGTCATTTTTCAGTATGTAAGGATTCAGGACATGCCCTTCTTCTAGAGCAATTTCTACATTTACCAATTCTCTCATGATTACGAGATGCCCCCCCTTTAACCATCAATCTTTGAATTTCCATCACTTGTTCATGTAATAATTTTTTATTTTCATCATCCCATTCAATTTGATATGCAACATTCTCACCATATCTTAGGGCACCAAAAGTTGGCTGTGTTCCAGTACTAACTTCTATCAATTGTAAATATCCAAGTAATTGCATTGTATGGCTTAAGTACGGCTTTGTTGGAATTCGGCCTGTTTTTTGTTCTACTGGAATATATTCATCATCAATTTTGATAATTTGATCAGGCCTACCCCTAAGACCCGTAGATTCGTCAATTAATAGTGGGGCTGCTTTGCTATCATCACTATATGATAATTTTTCTTCTGGCTGTAATCCGATTTCAATTCTGGCTTCTAGTGCTTGGTTACTGAAATATAGTAGTCTCTGCAATCTCCAGGATGCTAATCCAGTCCAAATAAGAGCCAAAATGGCTAATACAAATCCGGCTTGCTCTTTATTATCAGCGCCATACAATGCTATTCCATGAAATACGAGAATGATGGCACCAATCATCATAGTTGCTTCAATTCTTCCACCACGCCCCCAACCACCAACAAAATTCGAATCTTCAAAAATAGATCTCATGACTTCTTGAGTCATAGTTTCGAACTTTGGGGCAGGTATATCTCCAATAATTCCATATCGGCCGATCCAATGTCTCCAAGGCAGCATTAACATGAGCATTGCAATAGCTAACCAAACAACGGCTAACATTATCAAATAAATTCCCAACTTACCGGGGGGAGTTAATTCTCCGATATAGAAAAAAGAGAAGGCGTCAATAAGCAACACTAATACTACTGTAAGCCACCAAGTCCAAACCATAGATTCTCTATTTGTTTTCAAACTTAATTGATGATATTGATTCATTTTGTCATGTATTTGCTCATGTTTCTTCTGGCCTTCATCTAGTGCGTCACCGATGCCCTCTACACCCGCAAATGCCAATTCCCAGGAAAGTGGGCAATAAGAATGCCTTTCAAGATCACTTGCAGAAACGGGCAAAGTTTTACCTTCCGCGTCGGCCCAAAAACCATCATCTCTTTGTTTTGCAGATGCCCAATCTTTTCGCTTAACTTTCACCATGACAGAGATACACCCACATCCGGTACCGGAAAACATACCAAAATGAACCTTGTCATTACAAGTTTTAACATTCGATGGCATTATGAAGGAGTTGTCGGTGGCCACGTTGCCGAGGATGTGTAATGGTAGAGGAAATAAGTACACTTGTCTCTTTAGAGACCTATGAAACTAATGCAGTTCACCTAGGTACTCAACAAAAGAGGTCCGAAATTATGAGATTTATTGAAAAAATCAGAGAAGATGGACTTTACCTTATCGATATAGACATTACAGATTCTAGAATTAGAACTATTGCAAAATTTCTAGGAAATTATGATTCTGATCGTATTCTAATTGTTAGTGCTAGGCAATATGGACAAAAACCAGCAAGGAAATTTGCAGAAACAATTGGAGCTAAATCAATTACTGGTAGATTTATACCCGGGACACTTACAAACCCTAAATTACCAACTTACATAGAACCTGAAGTACTAATGGTGACAGATCCAGCAGCGGATCAGCAAGCACTCAGAGAAGCTGTAAAATCAGGACTTCCAATAATTGCTATTTGTGATGCCAATAACCATCTGAGAAATGTGGATATTGCTTTACCTGCAAATAACAAAGGAAGAAAAAGCCTAGCACTACTCTATTGGTTAATTGCAAGAGAAACAATGAAAGCAAGAGGAAAAACAGATGATGAAACTTGGGAAGCAGCACATCCTTTGGATGACTGGGAATCTACTCTTTAATACACGGCGTATCAATTTAACATACCAACTGATTCATACAGGCTTGGTCCACTTCCAAGATAGCACATGATACCTTGTCTGCTACGGGAATCTTCAGGTTGAGGGTTCTCCTTTGTCGCACAATCTCCAGTACAACCATCTGCGAATGCGATGTAAACACGGCCATCTTTATCAATATGCAAATCGTTGAAATCAAGTAGGTTTCTGTTTGAACCACCAATGTCTCGACAATCACCACTATTGAGACAGATGCTACCGACTTGTACTGGATCGGCAGATGCCCGAACAGTATGGAAAACAGGGTTTTCATCTAGTGCGTTCAAACTGTATGTGACATAAAGGTAGTAACTAACATTAGAATTTGCATAGTGAGCATTTCCATCCCAAGGCTCGCCATCAAGGTCGGGTTGGAGAAGTTCACTAGCATTTTCACTTCCAAGATAAGTGATTGCGATTCTTCCAGGGTCGCCAGCATCAACCTGAGGAAATGCTGTTGAGATGACTTCAACAGGGCTAATTCTAATGCTAGTTTGCTCCCATGTGTCACCCGAGTCTATACTTCTAGACATGTAAACTCCTTCATCTGCTCCAGTCCAAATATGATATGCATTTGATTGAGAATCAGTTGCAACTTCTGAATTCTTGCGCGGGTAAGGTGTACCTACATCCTCACCCATACTTCGTTCAAACCAAGTTAATCCATTGTCATTTGATACTATGACAGTAGGTGTTTCAACTCGAGGTGTTACGTAAACTGTACCATCTGGCGCTGACATGATTGCGCCATGTAGTCCACCATTTGTTGTTGCTAAACCGATAATTTGTCCACCTGCTTCAAAAGTAGCCCCACCATCAAAACTGGTGAAGCAAAAGATACCTGCGAGTTTGTTGTAGCAATAGTAAACTGCTGTTTCATAGAATGCTTGTGAAAGTTGACCACCTATTCCGTAGCCACTACTTGTCCATGGTCCTGATGCTAATTTGATGTGATCATTAATAGGGGTAGTTCCTGAATCATGAGGATTACCTAACCATGTTTCTCCATCATCATCACTCCAACATATCCAAGATGTCTCAAGACCTTGCATCTGAACAGCGAATATACGGTCAGTAATTGGGTCGACCCAACCCCACGGATCATTAGTTTGGAATGCGCATTGAGGGCCTGATACATCCTCCCACGATTCGCCAAGATCACAAGAGCGCATGACTTTTTCTAGGGCAATGAAGAAGACACAACCGCTAGATGTGACACCAATACTTGGCTCAGGGGCATCTTGACCTACATCACTGAAATTGAACGAAAGCGGCAAAAGTGGGATGTCAACAGGTAAACCATCTGCACCTGTAACAAATATTCCTTCAGGAGGTTTTGGTTCTTCAGGTGGAGGGGAGGGTTCCTCTTGGATGCAACCAGTTAATGAGGCTGTAAATGTAAGGAGTGTGATGAGTAAAACACTTGCTCGCATATTCTATTCCAAAATGTGCTATGGCATTTATCTTATCCTTGAATGAAATTACTTTTTCATTCAATTATAGCAGAAAGAATACTTATTTCTATACCTTCTGAATTTTTTAGGGTTGCATCGACAATATCACCTTTTTTTAGGGCTCCAACACCAGCAGGTGTGCCGGTGAATATCAAATCATTTGGGTTTAGTTCGTATGTGCAGTTCAAGGATTCTAATATCGTGTCAATAGAATTGAGCATTAAGGATGTAGAATCACTTTGTCTTTTCTCCTTGTTTACATACAATTCTAAGTGGTAATCACCATCTTTCCATTTTGCCCAAGTTCCTAATACGGCAGATTCTTTGAATCCCTTTGACTCAAGCCACGGCCAGCCTTCTGATTTTGCCTCAGTTTGCACTGTGCGATTGGTCATATCTATTCCAATACATACTTTATTTGGTCTTAAATTTTCATTGAGTGATACAACCATTTCTACTTCGTGATGTATTATATGTTCATAATTTGGTAATTTTACAGTTGTATTTCCGTTCCCATCTGATTGATTGATACTTGAAGCAGGTTTAATGAAAAACTTCGGTTCAGGAGGTATTGTATTCTCTAATTCTTTTGCATGGGAAGCAAAGTTACGGAAGATACACCATATTGTCGGCACAAGTTTCGCTAAGTGAGTGATACATTGTATTTATCTATCTAATGTTTGTATGAAAAATACTAATTATATATCCGACGTGTGAGGAATGATAGCATGTCAGAACTAATGAATACTGTATTACCAATCGTAGCGTTTGGAGTTGCCATATTTTTTGCAGCATTTGGTGCGTACAAACGGAGTGAGAAAACTAAGTTTAATTGGTCTGAAGCAGCAAATCAATTGGGACTAGGGTATACGCCAGGGGGTTTGATCTCAGAGTATAATATGAGTGGAGAAATTGAGGGATACAACTCAACGGTTCATACATACACTGTTAGTAGAGGCAGTGGTCAAAATAAAAGTAGAACAACCTATACAAAATTCCAAGTGTTTTTTCCACAATCACTAGATTTAGGATTAGTTTTGAAGCATGAAAGTGCAGTATGGGGCAAAGTTGCGAAGTTGGGAGGAGCACAAGATATACAATTAGGTCATTCCGAATTCGATAGTGCTTTTACAATAAAAGGCCATGATGAAAATGAAGTAAGATCTTTTCTCACAGAAGATAAACGTAGAATAATCATGGATGTTCGTCGCTCATTTAAGAAAATGGTTGTGACAGACCAGACGATAGAATTAACTCATAAGAAGGTAAATAGGGACGCGAGATCTATTGTTCATCATATGCAAGAATTTACAAAATTAGCTAAAGTACTTGCTCCTCCTTCTGGTGAAACAGCGGCAGAAGAAGAAGACACTATTTTTTCACAACAACCAACTACGGAATCGATGTTTGATGATAGCCCACCAGACACTGAATCAATGTTCGAAGACAAACCAGCAGATAACGATTCATTATTTTACTGAATTTGTATTGGACTTATCCTCTTTATTGTTTGATTGCACTTTTTTGTTGAATGGAGTTAATTCACCTATCCACAGTGCAACCACGATCAACAAAATTTGGACAATTCCCCTGATTATGTGCCCAATCAGAGGGAGTTTTGTGCCACCAATTGCAATATCATTAATCCACATGTTTAGATTAGCCCAGTACAGAACAACTAGCATTGTTGCAATTCCCAATGACCCGACTTTCCTAAATTTTGGAAACATAATCAAAAGGCCTAATGCAATTTCAAATACTCCACTAACCAATACCCAAAATCTAGCATTACCAAGAACTTCTGGAACAATTGGCTCAAACCAACTAGGATCTACAAAGTGTTGTATACCAATCCAAACAAATGGAATGCCATACACAATTGCAACGACATCGCGTATTTGGATTTGCGAAAATTTTCCTTGCACGTAACGGCCAAACAATCTTTGTTAATAATGACATCAGCATCAATTATATTCTTGCCACGCTGCTTCACTATATGCTGCCCGATACCATTGCTTTCCACCATGCTCAAGCCATTCATATCCATCGTTACCCATTTTACCTTGCATTGAAGGCGATGGACTCATAGATTGCTGGAGTGGAGGGGGGGCTGCTCCACCTACTGGATTACCGGGAGGTGTGTTTGGCATAGTACTTGGTGCAGGTGCGTAATCATCAAGTGAAGCCATAGGTTTAGCAAAATCACCATCATCATTATCTCCTTTTCTTCCGAGTAGTACCAAACATAATGAGACAATTCCTATTACTAATGCAATAATAGTTAGGAGTGGTGATGTTGGGCCAAGCACATCATTGGTTGAGGCAAAGGCCCCTGAAATACCTGAATCATCTTCTACTGAACGTACATTCAAAACTCCTGTTGTCTTTTGTTCACCCACACTCACTTCAATAAGGTGCGCTCCTGAAGATAATTCAGAAGGTAAAGTGAATTGAATCTCTCCATTCACGGATGTTGCCTCTCCTATCAAGCGAGATTCCGGATATCCTGAAATCATTATTTGCCATTCCAGAGGGAATTCTAGTGTAGTATTTTCTGATAACGAAGTTAGACTATATGTTAACGTTATACTTTCTCCAGCAACCGAGTCCTCATCTGGAATTGTCAATGTTAATGAATATTCATTATTCCTAATCTCTAATACAAATATTGAATTAGCACCCACTCCTGTATCAAATGAAAGTATGTAGATTCCAGCATTCAAATCCTCTGGTAACTGCATTGTAAATGAACCAGTGCTATTTTCAATCTTGCCATTTTCTTGAATCTCAGGGTGACCAATGATGAGAGCGTTCCAAGGAATTGGATAGTCTAGATGTTCATTTGGTCTAAGATTATCTAATGAATAATAGATTGTTATCGTTTCTCCTGGTAAATAATTATCCGATTCAGAAGTCAGACTAGTGGAAATACCAGAAATAATGTATAACGTTTGAGTATCCGTTACGAAGTATTTGTTGGAAGCAGCAGTAGCTGTGAAATATATCCGTTCCTCATCCCAATAAGGGGGTATGGTCACAGTCACTTCTACAATTTCATCCGCATCGGCCTGAATTATTCCTTCATCCATATAATCCGAACCATCAGCATCAAGTACATACCAGAAATATGTTACTTCACCAGTTAACCCCTCGTTAGATAGAGAATATGTTACATCTGTTCCAGGTGTAAATACATTAACATCAGCCTCAACAATTACCTCAGGATATAGAAGAGGAATCGCAATACCTAGGGCTGATTGCGTTCCAGTTTGATTAAAGCCCACGACATTGACTGTGATTGCCGCACGATCGGTGTTCAAATTGCTAGGCACTGCAACCTCAATCACAAGATCCCCTGCACTTCCAGTTTGTCCCATATTCCAATTCCCGTAAGAGTACGAACTTCCAAATAGATAACTGTATGTACTGGTACGTTCTTGCCAATGAACCCAAATTCCAGATAATGGATTTCCCCAATCATCTTCGGCCGTAATAGTAACTGAAACAGTCTCTCCAGGAACACCAACCCCTTCTATTTCTTCATAATCTAAATTTATGCCTTCACCAACATGTTGAGAATTTTCGGAACTAGATGCAAGATAGATGTTATTTTCTATGAAAGAGGGCGCCATTGTGCTCGGATTTATCCATTCAATTCGTAATATCGCGGAACCAGAAATACCATATGTTGATAAATTAACAACGTCCATCATCATTCCTTGTTCATCAGATTTCAAATTTGTGGAAACTGTAAATTCTTGCCCATATTTAATTAATTTTACAGTAAATGTTTGATCTACCATTGGATTCCATTCATAATGGTCGTCAGAATATATATGCGCCTGTGCTTGAATTATCAATGGTTCATCAAGAGGGACGAGTTGAGTGTCATATGGTTGTATTAACTCTACACGCATTTCACTTGTGTAGGCCTTCATATATTCTATTTGCACCTGATCACCCGTAGATGAATTAGCCCATACTACCACATTTATTTCTTGGTACCAATAAGTACTACCATTGTAGAGATTAGATGGCAAAAGTACTGAGAATTCGAAACTGCTTGAACCAGGTAAATTCTTTGTTTGTTCTTGGTACTGTTCATTTTCATCAGAGTCTATTGTATAATAAGATATGACTGACTGTATCGTGGCAGGATTTGCAGGTGCACCATTTACTGGATTAGTTACTATCCCGCTAATGTCCATTTCTGAACCAGGTAATACAACGTTAGTGCCAGTCAATGACATACTGTACAGATTAATTGTCACCCCTGTACAAATACTCGAATCTTGATTATTCCACTCATCAATTACTAGATTACTCCTTTCTTTATCTGTATCATCCCATTCTGAATTATGTACCATCCTCCATTCTTCTGCTGAATCAGTTTGATCAGCGCAGATATTATAATCTCCAGTTGGTTGTATGGATGGAATATTCCAAATTACTTCCACCTCTCCATCGATAGGGTTTCTCTGAGATGCAATAAGGTATTCTTCACCAGTACTTGATATCGCCCACACTCGATACGTAGTATCTGATACTGTACCGGCTCCACTGTCTTCATCAGATCCATCAGAACAGTCATCTTCTCCATCATTAACCCAACTAAGCGGAATCACACGTTGTGTGCCATCATACGTATCTCCCGGAGCATACCATAGTTCATTACAATCAAACACACCGTCTCCATCATATTCGAACCACCAAGCAGAGTCATACCAATAATCAAGTTCTGCAATTCCTGATGCATCGAAGGTGACAGTTATCGGATAACCAGGAACACCACTATAGGTTGACAGTTGCAAATTTGTAGCACTCCTTCCTTGGACTTCTTTTGCTGCATCTTCATTACTTAGTTCTACATTTTCTGATGACAAATCTGATTGAATACTTGCCAAAGAAAATACAGAGGTAAGCATTGACGCTAGGATAATTGTCAGCAGTATCTTAAAACGGGACATGAAACCCACTCAATATGTTCCTCTTTCAGCGTTTCGATTACAAAATTTTGGAAAAACCCTCAAGAAATAAATAAAATTGGTCCCCACTCCCGGACTTGAACCGGGGACTCCCTGATGGCTGCCGTTGCAACCGTGCATTTCCGTCTACAGTCAGGTGCTCTACCAACTGAGCTAAGTGAGGCAGGTTTTCCCACCCTCCTCGTCTATTTACCCATTTCGTGTATATTTGGATATACTGTTATGTTTACAAACCTCTTTATTCAGTTCATTTTGTGACCACCAACCCCGCAATTTCAATTTCTGGTTTAACAAGAGGTTATGGTAAACTCAAGGTGTTGGAAAATTTTGAGATGGATGTTGAAGAAGGAAGCATATATGGGTTATTAGGTCCGTCGGGTTGTGGTAAAACTACGCTACTAAAAGTCATATTAGGTCGACTTATTCCAGAAAAAGGGGAAATTAAGGTTCTTGGTTCTTTACCTGGAGAAAAAGGCTCACTTATTCCCGGCAGTGCTGTAGGATATTCTCCCCAAGAGATTGCACTTTATGCTGATCTTTCTATTGCTGAAACTCTAAGGTTTCATGGCAGGTTACATGGTATGACTGTGGAAAAGATCAATCAAAGAATGAATTGGTTGATTGGGTTTCTTGATTTGCCAAACCCTAGTCGTAATGTAGGAAAACTTTCCGGAGGTCAAATGAGAAGAGTATCTCTTGCAGTGGCCTTATTACATGAACCACAATTGTTAATTTTGGATGAGCCAACAGTAGGCGTTGATCCAGAACTTAGAGCAAAAATATGGGAACACTTAGTAGAAATTACCAAGTTGGGTGTTACAATAATTCTCACTACACATTACATTGACGAAGCAGGAATGGCTAGTAGGGTGGGTTTGATGCGTAATGGGAAATTATTGGCTCAAGATTCTCCTTCTAGTTTGATGGAAACTCACGGTCACACCTCATTAGAAGATACATTTTTGCAACTTTGTAAGAGACAAAATAACTCGGAGGAGGGTAAATGAATTTTCAACGAGTTTATGCCATTGCAGCAAGGAAATTTTCCAGTCTAAGGCGAGATAAACGAATGTTTGGTTTTATCATAATAATGCCAGCGATTCAAATTTTGTTATTTGGAATTGCAATTGGGCAACCCCCCACAGACCTTGATTTTGCAGTGATTAATGAAAATGATAGTGATACAGGTACCATGATTGTTGAATATTTAGAAGATGGAGATGCAGT
>CAYSJV010000054.1:0-12507 GCA_964431435.1 uncultured Candidatus Poseidoniales archaeon | reverse complement strand
CCACCATGTATAACAGTTCGAGTTAATCTTCTAGTAATCAATACATTAATAGCGCAATTATCTAGTTGAATCCATTCTCCATTGACAGGTCTAATAAAACAAGTTTGGCTCCTCATACTTCACCCCAACACAAGAATAAACTTGAATTTGTGGGTCAATTATGATTATTAAATTATTCAATTAGGGGCTTTTTTGTACCATCCAAACTGTTCTTCCATCAATATTTCTTTCTCACACATTTGATCTAGAACTTCTTCTACAGGGCCCCTTTCAAACCCTCTTGCTTCACAATTTGACATGATTATGTCATACTCAACTCCTTGCCCTTGGTCCATTTTTTCGATTATATTTACAATAATGTCATTTATTTCCTCAGGTGAATATGTTTTTTCTTCTTTTACTGACTCTTTAGATTCGCCATCTTCTTTTGGAGAAGAGGATGTGATTACAGTTGGTTGTAATGCATTATCTCCACCATCTGCAACATCTAGAGCCCTCATAACTGAAAGCGCATAAACTTCAGAATCTACTTCACCATAATGTTCTCTAGCAATGAGTAACCCCTCTCTAAGATCCCCTGGAATTCCAGCCTTGGTATAGGCTATTTCTGTAGGGTCCAAACTCATCGATTCATTGTGATAATGAATACGCCTCATCGTGGCATCTACTGAATCGAGTAGTAATTTTGTGTAAATTTGTTTATCGATAACAATGATTTCTTCTGGCCTGATTCCAGTAAATATTCCTCCATCTTCAGTTGTTCTTAGGCTACTTTTCCCTACAATCAATAATAGTACAGGTTCACCAGTTTCATGCAATGCAGATATTTCTTCTGCAACAATATGTAACTCTTCAGGTTGGAAATTTCCAATTGTGAAGAAAAATAACCCAGAGGTGTCTCTCAATCTCCCATTCCACATCGGACCAGCAGTAGTATCTCTCTGTTCTATTCTCTCTAATAGCCCAGTAGCTAATATTCTGTTGACTTTCGCTCCAAGTTTTGTGATTACAAAGGCGGGATCAAATTCACCCGAACCCTGCCTAAGAAGTGTTGAATCTGATAGTTCCTGTGCTAATAGTCTGATTGCAGTTTGTCTTTTACTTATTTTCCTATTATCTCCACCAAACATCATATCAACCCCCAATTATCTATGATTTTGTCAGGTTTAATCCACTCTTCCGGCGGAACTTCTAGCATATTTTCTGCGATAAACATCATCCCCTGGTCATCAGAAATGCTTCTTCCCTGTACTTTAACAGATCTTCCTATGAGTTTACTTCTTAATCTATTCACAAAATGTGTTTTACCTTCAGATTTAATTAACTCATCAATTTGTTCGTATTCCATCTCTAAATATTTTTCAGAAGGTGCTTTGCTTAAGATTAGTGAACAATTCGCAATTCCATCATCTATAACAAACCTTAACCTGAGGTCTTTAACAGTATTCATTCCTTCAGTGTCATCATTTTCTCTTATTACTCTACGTGTTTCTGAATCTCTCCATATGATTCCTGAATCGTCCCTTACTGATATCACAGATGCAGTAGTTTCTACACCCACTCTCGACCCCCCACTTGCTAATTCTGGTAGTGATACTGCTACGAACTTACTGCCTACTTCTGCATCACCCCATGGTGTTTCATCCAAGATCTCAACTTGTGTAGAATTATCAATTGTTACATCAGGAATACCTTGCCATGCTCTAATTCTTACATCATTCAACTTTAGTATAAGTGGCAACTTACTTTCTTCAATTGGCAACTTGTCCCATGAACTCACTTTACATCTTCCTGTTGGATCTACTAATTCACCAGACCAAACTGTTTTTTCTTCTCCATCTTTAGCTGTAAATTTCCTCATTTCCCATGTTTGTAATTGTGCAGTCAAATTTACATCTCTAGCACCATCTCTTAATTTTGAGATTGAAGACGTATTTAGTTCACCAAGATCTCCAATGCTTGGGAAGTTTCCATCGTGATATTGCTCTACCTTAGTGTATTTTCCTATATTTAGTTCAGGAGTTTCTCTAAACTTTCTAATTTGACCTTGTTCTATTTTTATCAAATCACCAACTTTGTGTTCAAAGGTATTCCACGATACGAATCCTATGGCACCACTTTCATCTGCGATTCTTCCTTTGACAATATCCATACTTCCACTTCCATCTTTTTTGTTTATTGTCGTTGCTTTAACACTCAATATTCGGCCTATGGTGGAAACATTTCCTTCTGTACCAGATGCTGTGATAATTGATACTGGGTCATTTGTTACACTAATCTTACGTTTATTTTCATCACCCTTTTGTAATATGATGATTCTTGTATTCTTGTTTACATTTAATGACATTTTACCTTGATATTCATTTACTGATGCACCTTCTATTCTAACTATTGAGCCTGGTAGCAAATTTTCAGTTTGGTTACCCCAATCAGTATACTTCCAACTCTCACTTTCTCCAGATTCTCCCCAAGGATCATCTTTGAATTGACCATATGCTAAATCTCTTTCTTCTCCCCTCACCATTTGTCTAAATGGGATGTTACTAACTACTTCAACTTCCATTTCGACATTTTTGTCATTCGAATTCAACTCTTTGAATTTCTTAACTTTCTTATTTGTTCTTGCTGTATAAGTGGTACTCTTTTCTACTTCTTTTCCAGTTTGGACTTGAAATTTACGCATTACTGATCTCATTGCATCTTCGGGAGGTATTCCAAAATCAGTGTGATATCTTTGAAACTCTTTCAAAACATCATCTGAATTGACTTCTGGAATTTCTTCCAATATGGTTTTCACTGCCTCTTCGTAGTTATTACTATCATTTGTCATTTAATTACACTCTCCTACAGGCGAATAGGTCCAAAAATCTGCTAGGAAGGCCGCATTGCCCGAAGGATTTGCAGGCGAAGGGCTCTTGTGCAGGTTGCTGTAGTATGGACACATCCTCACCTCAGGACTTGGTGGTTTAGTCGGAGGTCTTTGAACACTTTGCTTCAAAAAATTTACTTTATATTCAAATCTGCACATGCAATATGGCTTAATAAATGCAATTCGATGTCTCCAGCAGACAATTCACCTTCTGTATTTATTCCTAATCTATCTAAACCCAAATATGTGGGATAGGGCCGTAATTGCTTGGGAATACCTCCTAATTCTGACATGATAATTTGGACTTCTCTTTCTTTCGAATTCCAATCAATATTAGTTAGAGAAGGATCTTCTAAATGCTCATCTGACCATTTTGGTAAATATGCAATCCAAGCAATAGAATCAGTTGACCTCACACTTGTTCTTTCTAATGCAAAACGAATTTGGTGTGTTCCAGCAAGCAACCTTAGGAATTCTACATCTTCTTTTTTGGACATCATGTTTCCATTATTGATACGTCTACCTAATGATATCCAAGCAGACCACAGTTGTTTTTCACTTCCAGCAACCCCCTCACCTAATATTATCCAACTTGAATTAGGTCGTATTTGAGTGAATGAATGTATTAATTTTGTTGGTTTTTCAATATTTTCATTAAATTCAATACACCAACAGGGGAATTGTGGATTTTTTGACTTCATTATCTCACCGTTTCTTTTCGCCCGGTAATGGCTCATCATCTTTCCTTTTATTTTCTGGTTTAGATTTGGCCATATTTTCACTATTAATTGATATTTTTTTTATTTGAGAAATTATATTATCTAATAATTTAGGGCCCCAACCTGATCTATCAATCAATCTATCTTTATCCTTGCTACTTAATTTTAGTATATCTATTGGATTAGTTACACCAAAATCAACTAAGTCTCTAGCTCGTTTTCTACCGATCCCTCTTAGACTAACTAGTTGCAATAACTCTTCTTTACAACCATGCCGAACTCTATTTCTTAAGGTGTCGATTATTTGTATTAACTTTTCTTTTTCATTCGAATATTCATTACCAAATATATCATCCGCCCTAATTATTTCTTTTGAAGCATAAAGCAACCATTCTGCTAAATCCGTTCTCATTCGTAAATCACCAGGTGCTATACCTCTCTTATTTTCTATAGAACGTATCGTTGCTTCTTTTATCCAATCCTCTAATACACTAGATGATTTTATGTAAGAAAGGTGGTAATCTTCGACTTTTGATTCATTCAAAAGGCTAGACTCTTCTATACTTGATTTGGTAATTATCTCTTGGTATTCACTATCTTTTGGCCAAAAGGAAATGAAGTCAGGAGTTGACGAAATTAAATACAACAAACTGAAATTGTTTACTGGCATGTCTTCTTGGTTATGATATAACCGTCTTATTGCCCTTCTTAACCCCGATCTTAATGTTGCACCAGAGAGTGGATCAAGATATAATTGGCATATCCTATTGCCAAACTCAGATGCAGAATATACCATGGAAGAATGTTTGTTGTTTTTGATTTCAGGTGAGACAAAATCGTCGATTTCATTTGCCTTTTCAAATCCTAACCCGCTTGGTTTGAACTTCCTTTCATCATGACTCTTTTCAGCACTTTTTTCATTGAGAACAATACCTTCATTTTCCTTCGCAACTTTTACCCAGTCAGGCACATTATCATCCCATGAATCTTCATTTTCTAATTTATCTTGTAATTCAAATGCATATTTGTTTTCTAGTTCAGTGTCAATTCCTTCTTGAATAATCATGTCTTCACTTGTCAACCAAGTCAGTATGTTGTCTATGCGATCTCGTAATTCATTAGTTTTTGATTTGTATCCAAAAAAAGTTGTTTTGAAGAATTTTCTTAAACTACCTAAATCAGTTAAACCTCCAGTGGCAATAGATGATAATAGGTGCATCCTTAAGGGGGGCTCTGAAGCAAGTTTTGACTGAATATTTTCAGGTTTTCCTAAAATGTACCTTTTTGCTATTTCATCAGCTTGATCTCTGGCCATTTGTCCTTTACATAACAGCCAGGCTTCACCTTTATCGTCATATTTTGGTCTACCGGCTCGACCGAGCATCTGCTGAATTTCCATAACTGATATCCATTTTGAATAACCATCGTCCCACCTTTTCATATCTCTGATTAATACTCTTCTTGCGGGTAAATTAACGCCTGCAGCAAGTGTTGGTGTAGCAACTAAACATCGAATTGTTCTTTTCTTAAAACCTTCTTCGACTTTTTTACGATCAGATGAAGTTAATCCAGCATGATGAAAAGCAACGCCACCTCTAACCGCGTTGGCTAAATTTTCTGATACAGACGAATCATCTAGATTATTGGAGATGTCACTTGCGATGTCTTCTAATCTTGCCAATTCTCCAGGATCTTCTTTTTTCAAATATTTTAGTAATCTTTCCGAAAGTCGTCTGGCTTCTGATTGCGCTGATTTTCTTGTGGAAACAAAAATGAGTAGTTGACCTCCACTTTCTACGGTATCCCTTAGTATCGCCCAAGTGGGAGCAGAAACAGGCCCAACAATTGTACGCGGTGGAGAGAGTAAGTCATTCTCATCATTAAGGGACGAACTAATCAATTTCCGGGGCTCAATTTCAAGGTTTACAATTGTCGACTGTTCGAGTGTTACAGGTCGCCAATCAGATTGTATTAATTCTGCATCTAACCATTTTGCAACTTCTCCAGCATTGCCTACTGTGGCAGATAATGCAATAATTTGGACCTCATCCTTCCAATATTTGACTTTGGTTAGATTGACTTCCATGGTAGGGCCTCTTGTAGAATCTTGAATTAGGTGTACTTCATCTGCTACAACAATGCTTACTTCATCTAAAAAACTCGAATTACCTCTCATTAAAGAATCCATTTTTTCACTTGTGCAGACCAGTATATCTAATTCCAATAGATTCTTGTTAGTACTGTCACGATCTCCGATGGATAAACCAACATTTAGTCCTAAGACCTTACCTATTTCTTCTAATTCTCTATATTTTTCATTGGCTAGTGCTTTGAGTGGTACAATGTAAAGTGCTTTCGATTTGGGCTCTTTAACTAATATTTTGTGCATAATTCCCATGTAAGCAATTAGTGATTTACCACTGGCAGTAGGTATTGCAACTAAGGTGTTTTTTCCATTTAAAATGGGAATGATTGCTTCAGATTGAGGAGGATATAATTTAGATATATTCCATTTTTCAGTTAATAATTTTTGAAATGGTGTCGGCAAATCGAAATCAAAAACAGAAGTTCGGACCTCTACCATGACATGTTTAACTACCAATAGTCCAAAAGCATCACGGTCAAATCATAATTATAGTCGCTATAATAATTATATTTTTTTTGTGGATATTTTTGTTATTATCTAGGGCAAGTGTAATGAGTAGCCTTAGTTTGTCAGTGTCGAGGGGCATGAATCCAGAGTTTGAAGCAATGGTCGAAGAACGCTTATCGGTTTTTGAAGAAGAACCAGATTTGAATGATTGGGTTGAGATATTTTCAGGTGCAGCCATGGCAGTCATAGGAATATACTATCTAGTATATCCTGCGGCTTTTCTTTCTGAAGAAATAATGAGGTGGTTTGCAGCAATTGTGATTGCAGTAGGTGCGGTTTGGTCTGGACATGGATTGAAGGATATGGCAATCAAGGAAAACCGAAGAAGTATGGTAATGCTCGAATTATCTAAGAAAAGGAAAACAGTTGATTATGGGCTAATAAGGGATGTTCTCCTTCATCCTAATCAATACAAGGGATTTTTGATGGAAGCATATGAGCAAGCATTTTCAGATGGAATACTTACTGATGCTGAATTAGATGAGTTAAGGGAAATTCAAGAGGCACTGGACATTACAGATGAACAAGCAGGAGCGCTTGCTACTAGGGCAGCTATCAATGTTGCATTGAGGGATGGTAAAGTAGACGACAATGAATTAAAATTAATTGAGAACGCTGCTCAAACAGCTGGTCTCAGCAAAAAGAACACTCAAAGAATAGTTGCAGCATTGGAGGATGGAGAAATCAACAATGAAGAGAAAGCAATGTTGGAGAGCATGCTCTCTGGAAAGAACGAAGAAGAATGATCCCTAGAATAATATTCTTGGAGTATATTCGATTACATACATAATTGTATTATCTATCTTGAAAATACCGGAACTATTAGAAACGGTATTGGGAAAAAAGCCCTTGCTGAGAAGCGTATTGGGAGTACTGGCAGGGGGTTTTCATCCGGGTGGGAATCATTCCCTCTGCCAGCCTCCGCTTAGGCAATTACTCCTGAAATCTAGGATTTACAGTTGTGCATGCCCACGAAATACTGACTAGATCAGTATCTCGCATAGTTACCTCTTTTCAGAAGTAACACGGAACCACTCCTTTCGTTGTGATTGAAACTTCATCTACCAATAAATTGGTATCTTCCATTTCTCACCTCACTGGCAAGCCAGAATTGGTGACCTAGCTTCTCCGTAGAAGCGTCTTGCTAGGCAAGGGCGTGGTGTGTGGCGAGCCACACTCCACCACTCCTTCGGAGCGGCAGAATTTATGTTGCACAAGAAGGTCCATTAACATTTCCATAATAGTTGCAAAAAAACAGCCATTTTTGTCAAATTAGATGATAAAATCAATGCCATCTATGATACGCCGGATGACCCACCGACACAGCGACAAATAATCCATTGCCTTCTGCACATATTTTCCCATCTTCGGATTCTAACCACATTTTGATTTCTGCTCTATCTTCTGAAACAGTAACGATACTTGATGTGATCTTCAAACTCTGATTCATAGGAGTAGGGCGTTTGAGTCTGACAGAATAACTTGCAGTTACTGTACAATCGGGCTTTTCTAAATTTCTTTCATTCATTATTGCCATTGCCGCAGTCCAATTGCCGTGACAATCGAGTAATGTCCCAATAATCCCTCCATTTAATACACCAGGAAATGCTTCATGTTCATCTTTAGGATTAAATGTCGTTACTAATCCGTTTTCAATTTTGTAAGAATCTATTTGTAAACCTTTTTTATTTGCAGGACCGCATCCAAAACAAATTGAATTGGGGGCAAATTGACGTTGCACTCCTGTGTCAGCACTGTCTTCCATATGTATGGCAAGTTATAGCAAGTACATGTTTTGTGCGGTATGGAAATTATCATTATAACCTCAAAATAGCAAAAATACACATCTATCAAGGGTTAGGTTCATTGCACTAGCAAAGTGCGATGGCAACGAATGGCATCTGATGATTCAACAAGCGATTCCAAAAAATCGGTTAAATCTAGCACTGCAGAGGGATTAAAAAAACGTGCCAGGATAAAGAAAGTCAAAGTTATGGTTGCTCACGAAATGCCAAGTTCTAGAAAAAATCAGATTAAACTTGCAATGGAAAAACACGTGGCAAAGTCTGCTAACTCTAACTGGGATCGAATAAGTGGTCACAAAACCCACAAATTTCAGAAAAAAAGAGTGAAACCAGGTACGATGAAGACAATAAAAATGCCATTACTTGATGTAAAAATAGGTGATGATTGGGCAACATCTGTTACAGTGATACATGGTTCTAGACCTGGCCCTGTTATCACTGTCTGCGGAGGACTTCATGGAGATGAATTGACAGGGCCTAGTGCAGCATCACATTTGTTGTCTACTATGGTATGTGGAGAAGGTGGACCATTGAATCCAGATTCAGTGGCTGGAACTATTCGTATTGCACCTATTCTAAATCCACCAGGTTACCTTTCAAAATCTAGATACTTCCCAGATGGAAGGGACATTAATAGAGAATTTCCAGGTTCACCTGAAAGTAATACAACTTCACGTGTTGCTAATATGATTTGGAATGAATTAATCAAAGATTCAGATTACTTGATTGATTTACATTCAGCTGCGAGAGGTAGATCAAACATGCCTCAGGTGCGTGCAAATTTAGGACACCCACCTTCTATGAAAATTGCAAAATCTTCGGGGTTAGAGGTTATTCTTGATAGTCGCCCCCCTAAGGGTTCATTGAGACGCTTAGCGAATGATAATGGCATAGGTGCAATAACCTATGAAGGCGGTGGTGCAAACTTTTTAGACCATGAATCAATAAAGGTTGCAGTTTTTGGAGTACTGAATATTTTAAAATCATTACATGTTATACCTGGAAATCCTCAACGACCTAGATTTAGACTGTTAGCTTCGGGCTCTAATTGGGTCAGAGCAAATGAAGGTGGACTTCTAGATATGCTCGTTAAGCCATCATCTTTTGTCCACGAAGGTCAGATAATTGCTACAATCAATGACCCTCAGTTACCCGGTGCAAGTAGTAACATAGTTTCACCTAGTACTGGACTTATGATCTGTACCGCAATACATCCTTTTGTTACTGCCGGAACTCCAGTAGGGCATATATTACCCTTGAAAAAATATGCAAAAATGATTATGTCACAATGCAATTCTGAACGTTTGCTAAAAGTTGAAGGAAGCCTTGAAACACCTCCATGGAGGGAAGAAGGAGATGTTGATGAAATATCAATTAAAGGCGAGTGGTCTGGAGGTTCAGTTGATGCTGAATGGGAGTCGGACTGGCAAGTAATTGAGAGAGATTCTAGTAAATTGGAAGCTTTTGCCGAAGAAGAAGGTCAATGAATAAGTATGTCTTGGGAATAGTTGGTGCAGATATGTCTGATGAAAAAAACCTTAACTGGGAACCAACTGAAAGTGATGTGGACCGGAGTGAACTTGAAAGTAAGCTTGCGACAACTGTTGAAAACAAATCATTGGAAGTATTGAGGAATGTAGATGACGCACCTTTGGAAATGGATGATCTAGCTGCTACAAAAAGAAGTGAAAGACCTGATTTGAGATTAGAAGCATCAGATTCGGAACGTAAAAATATTGACTTATTTATGTCAATATGGGGTTGGGTAATCGTGGGTGGTGCATTAGCATTGACTTTGGGTATTGCTGCTTTTTTTGGTTGGCTTAGATGGCTTATTTTCTGGTGATTATTCTTCTGAAAATAAATCATCCTCTAAGTTCTCTTTTTGGAAAAACGACCAAATAATATATGATATTGTAGATAATGATATAATTATTGCGAAAATCTCGTAAGTGGTAAGTGCTAACCTTTCCGTAAATGGATGCCAAGCATATTGTGAATCCAAGACCCAGTGTGGGGTATTAGTATATTCATACATGTTTGTAAGATCAAATTTACCTTCTTTTGCTAACCCCATAGATTTTGACATCGGCCTTCTAGTACCTTCCCACAATAATCTCGGGATTGCTACTAATAAGGAACACAACCCCATTGTTACTACTAATAAAATTGGCTTTTTCAAATCTTTAACAAACCTCTCTTTTTGCTCTACCATTACAATTCCAAGCAATATTACTGAGGGGGCAACCAATGGAATGAAATATCGCATATCATCATTCCAATGTGAAACATAGAATGGAGACCTATCAATGATTAGAGAAAACATACCCCATAATATCATAAGTATTTTTAGACCATTATTTTTAATCCCATTAGTCATATTTTTTTGTAACCCATTACTTTTATTCCAAGTTAGTAACGTAGTAAGTACTGCCAAAATTGCAATTGGACAATATGCGAGGGAGAATAATATCACGGTAGATATTTGAGCAAAATAAGATCTCTCTTGTATTGTTATTTTTCCGAATGAATCTGCAAGTTCAGATGTAAACTCATCAGCAGCATTTGTGGAATCTTCTTCAGGGTTATTGAGTGGAGGGGCAGTAGTATTTTGGTTAGTATCTATTTGCGATGTTTGATTATTACTTGTAGTAGTATTATCACCAGTAGTGGCGTTTTGTACAATGGAAAATGAGGTAGTAGAACCCCATTGATAATCATAATATGAGAGGCTAGGAATATATTCACTTTTAGATGCACTATATTTGAAGGCATTACCGTGTTGATCTTCCTGATATACTAGAGTGGGGATTAATGCCAATGTAATACAAGTAATCAGTACTACAAATGCAGTAAGCCTAATTCTTATTTTAGTTGAAACCATCTTAGAATTGGTTGGTTTAATTAGTATTGAAACAAGGAATATTACGGGAATATAGAATAAGTGTACAAATCTAATTGAAATAGATAACCCAATAAATAACCCTGATGCTAAAATAGTCCACCATTGATCAATTTTCTTGATATCAGTACATTCTGAAATGAATTGCATGAATAAACTGATTCCTAGTACCATAAATGACATTGAATGTAAATCACTCATTAAATCAGAATGTGATACTATGATTATACAACCATTAAGATTTAGTAAACCAGCACTTATCCAATGTATTTTATTGGAATCAGTAATTCTTCTTAATATATTCCAACTTCCTATTGCTAATAGTGCGAGTGAAAATGTACCTGCTAAACTCAAAATTCCTAAGTTGGATAATAATGATAACATTATAGAATTACCAATTGAAAATCTGCTTAGGTATGTGGGACTTCCTGTGATGGTGCTATATACTGATGCAGCTGGTATTTGTACAGATTCATTAGATGTGATTCCAACTATTTGGTGTACTCCTTCGGGCAACAACCCTTCCCAATTCAACTCACCATTTTCGTTGCTACCTCCTAATTGCCCTATACTACCGCCAACATCCTCATCTAATAATATGGATAAAGCAACCCCTTTCCATGGCCAAAAATGTTGGTCCGATGTTTTAATCTCTATATTTTGTTGAATTAATTTTGGGAGATGTGCAACATTATTTTCAACTCCAATAATAAGTGGTATGTTGTCAATAATTACTCTTAAATTCGAATGTGCTTGCTGAATGTTTTTTATGCTAACATCATGATCAATAATATCTGATTTTGAAATAGTTATTTCACCTTCATTACTTGTTACTCCTAACAATTTAGCATCTGACCATATTTCTGCTGAATTGATAATTTCTTTTGTATCATCATCAATTATTTTAACATTAACTCCGTCAGTATTCATTTCTTCTGTTACTGTAGCATATATGTCCATATTCCATAATTTTCCAGTATTGGCAGGGATTATTAGATTACCTTTGCAGACCTCAGAACTAATAGAATTTGTACAATTTATGTCAAAAATCAATAGTTGGTCTTGAATTTCTCTCGCAACAAAAATCACACATCCATTTTCATCCAACCATGCTTCTAGTGCTACGTCAGGCTCTTCCAGTGGGGCAATGTACATGCTCCCATTACCAATTGCTTCATCATTAAAATCACTTACACAAACTGTAACATTAATCAAGTTAGATTCTGGATGGTAAGCCATTCGTTGGTCAAAAGTAAACTTAATCCCATTCCAGTTAGATTGTACAATCAGCGGAATTGAATCAACAGTTGGTCCCGCAGTACTGTGTGCCGGTACTACAATATATCCCTCTTCATGCACTTCAATCCAATCTTCTATAATCTCTTCATCATGAAAATGTACACCAGTATTTATGTCTGTAGAATGTGGAAATAGCATTATGAAGAGACTAGTTATTAGCCAACATAAGAGCCAAGGGCGCTCTTTCAAACTCGAATAATTCATTCTCTTCAATTAGTCACGTTAGTACTTTACTTTTAGATAATTTGTAGATAAATTGT
>CAYSJV010000053.1:0-12976 GCA_964431435.1 uncultured Candidatus Poseidoniales archaeon | reverse complement strand
GATGCCAATTACAGTTAACGATTTAGTAGCCACAGTAAAATCTAGTTTGACCAACACAATAAAAAATTCTGAAATTAATTTTGGCCAACTTTTTATTAATGTTAATTTAGAAAACTTAATTTCAACATCATAAGTGGAAGGTGGAACTGTAAGTAGGAGTGCATTTAATGATGATTTACCGCAAACACCACAACTTGATGTCGTGTAGAAATTCCTACTCAAATATTCGCTATCAATCTCCAAAAAAGCAGGCATATGCACCACTACACGGTTATCTTCTAATCCTGAAACCACTTTGATATTCATCAATTCTTCAGAATCAATTGATGAAAATATTCCTTCCCCGTATAGAAAACCTAACGCTAATTCCACATCATTTCCAGGTGTCCGCATTGTGATTGAAATAGGTTTTGAAATATCATCCTCCTGAGTGAATATCGAAATCTCAAGTGGTGATTCCACAGACACATAATCAAGACATTCCTCCACCTGACCTGCCTTCCACTTGTGACAGTTGATTTCGGCAATATTATCCTCGCGCACAGATTTACGCAATCACAACTAAGATTTGATTTTTAGGAATACTAACATTTCAAAATAGATGTTTCTTTTGAAGGAATGGTGCATACTTCAGCGCATGATATTTTGAAAATATCCTGAATAAATTAGCACACATTTTTAGGTAGGGGTTGTTTGCAACTACTGATAGCATGGATGATTGCGACACATGTGGTGTGGGTGAACCACTACAACTTAACACACCCGAAATAGCTGAGATCAGCATGACTGTCACAGATAAAGCGAAAGAAATTCTTGTCGGAGTTTTGGCTGAAGAAGAAAATTCAGTACTATTAGTGGGCTTGTTATCTGGTGGATGCTCTGGATATCTTTATGACTTGCAAATAGTTGAAAAGCCTAGTGACAGTAAATTCCAAGGTATTGAAGTAGGTCAAATACCTATATATGTTGATAGAGCAACAAGCCAATTATTAGATGGCATTGAAATTGATTATGTCGACAAATTAATGGGTGGTGGATTCAAAATTTCAAACCCTAACGCCAATAGAAATTGTGGGTGTGGAGAAAGTTTTGGATGAAATAATTAGTTAATCTGAATCAACGATATCTATTGCTCCGGCTTTCAGTAGTTCTCTCAATTCATCCACATCATCGCCACTCATTATTTGAGATTCTGGGTCTAGGAGTTCATCCCCTGAATTGGGATTCATTGGACCTCTTACTTGTAATTCCAGCAGGCCCTTATATCTTGTAAAATTGTAAGAGAGGGGGTTCATCTGCAATACAACTTGTTCTGTAAATGTAATGTGCATTTTCTTATCTCTTCTCTGGGAGTAAACAACCTCTATGCCAATGGCAACTAACGAACATATGAAAAGTACTGCGAGAACAGATATTGAAAAAATAACTGGATCATAATTTCCATAACGAATTCCTGTGGTTAAATCTCTAGCTAGCAATAACACTAAACCAGCACCAACTAATGGTTTTATGATTGCCTCAACCCATTTTTCCACAGGAATAAGGCTACAACCTGCCATATCTGCAATGACTAATTCGGTATCTAAGGCAGTTGTAATTACTACAATTAGTGATACCAAAATCAAATATATCGCTCCACATATAATTGCAATCCCCCACCATTCAATTATGCCTTGGAATATCCAGTGAGCAATTAGCCATGCAAATAGCCCTAAAAATGCAGGTAATGGCATTCGGTTAAAAGCAACAACCTCGGGCTTCAAGTTGTCATGCTCTTTGTGGGGGCGGGGGATATGAACAATTTCCCATCTAGTTTTGGCCTGGATTAATCTCACTAAGTTGATCAAGATTCTTCTCCGAATTAAAACATACTCTACCAACCTTAATAGTGGTAATGCGAGAAGAAATAGTGGTGTAGCAATCAAAAGTACTATTGGTGCTACAATCAAACTGGGTAGTAACAAAAAGTGTGGTAATGAAAGTGGGTAAAGCATATCTGTTTCAATGATGCTTTGTCGTTCTTTGCTTATTCCTCTAACCACTGCAATATCATTAAGTTCTGCTCTAAATTGTGAAATCATATGGCCCGAATCCAATATTTTTTTTACATAACTCTTGTATTGATCATGTACCATCTCGCCTCCAACTATACGATACCAGATTAACCTCATTGGAATTGCCAACAAAAGTGGAACAAAAAGGATAATTAGCGCGAAGAGAAGAGCACTGAAATCAACATCAGGACCTGTCACAGCCATGCTTTGGCTACACTAATGTATGATAAGCACATTTGTTAATTAAATCCAAATATATGCTGTTTTCAAGCATTTAGATATCTGCGGGTAACTTCATCCCAATTTACTACATTCCAAAATGCACCAACATAATCTCCTCTGCGGTTTTGATAATTCAAATAATATGCGTGTTCCCATACATCTAATCCCAATATAGGTGTTCCATCGCCTGACATTACGGGATTGTCTTGATTTGGAGTTGAGCATACACACAATCCAGAACCATCTCCTGATACACAAAGCCATGCCCATCCAGAGCCAAACCTTGTGCCAGCTGCACTAGCAAATTCGCTTTTGAAGTTATCAAATGATCCAAATGCTGTTTCGATCGCAGCCATTAGTTCACCTGTAGGCGTACCTCCGCCTGTTGGAGACATTACTTGCCAAAAAAGAGAATGATTGTAATAACCTCCGCCATTATTTCTAACTGCATTATTATCTTTACATGATTTCAGTATATCTTCAATATCCATCCCCTCCATATCAGTTCCAGCGATTGCAGCATTCAGATTATTGGTATAGCCTGCATGGTGCTTTCCGTGGTGTATTTGCATTGTTTTAGAATCTATGTGTGGCTCTAATGCGTCGTGCTCATATGGTAAATCGGGTAATTCAAAACTCATTGTATCAGACTTACTGAGTAATATCAACAATATGAATTCTCGCATTGAAAATACACACGAAATATAGACAAGTTTCATTGAATGTATGTATTAGCAGTATCATGGGGCGTATTGCTGTCACAGATGGAATTGCTGAAGAAGCACGAAATTTAATAGAAAAATGTGGACATGAAGTAATCTCTCAACATTATACAAAAACTGAATTAGAAAGTGGTGTTCTAAATGATTTTGATGCAGTTATAATTCGTAGTGCAACAAAATTAACACAAAATGTAATTGAAAGTTCGTCAAAAGGTACACTGAAGGTGATTGGTCGCGCTGGAGTAGGTGTCGATAATATTGAGATTGGGGCTGCCACTGATAATGGTATTATGGTATTCAATACACCAACGGCATCAACACAATCCGTTGCTGAATTAACGATAGCGCATTTACTCTCTTGTGTGAGAAAAATACCAAATGCCACCCATGGAGTTAGGCTTGGGAAATGGGAAAAAAAGGCATTGAAAGGGACTGAATTGTCTGGTAAAAACATTGGATTTATTGGATTTGGAAGAATAGCACAAGGTGTTGCAAAAATTGCTAAATCAATCGGCATGAATTTACATGCATATGACCCCTATTTGCCAAAGAAAGTTGCTAAATCATACGATTGTGTTTTACATTCAAAGGTAGATGATGTGTTTTCAAGGTGCACACATATCGCTATACATTGCCAACACAATTCTGAAACTCATCACTTAGTCAACTCTGAAATGATTGCGAAAATGCCCAATATTGGTGCTGATGGAACAAGATGTGGAAGTCACATAGTTAATTGTGCTAGAGGAGGGATTGTAAAGGAGGATGATTTACTGGATGCATTGGAATCAGGCCAATTATCGAGTGCTGCTCTTGATGTTTTTGAAGTGGAACCGATTAGTCCTGACAACCCACTATTATTACATCCAAATTTTCATGGAACCCCACACATAGGAGCAGGTACATTAGAAGCACAAAGCAGGGTTGGGATGGACATTGCCAAACTAGTATGCGATGCACTCGAAGGAGAAATCCCTAAATCGATAATGAATCCCAAATCAATTAGTTGATTATTCAAGTACCTTCGCCATGCTCGAGTAATTGTGGATTCACTTACAAATAAGATCATAATTCATTGTGACTTAGATGCTTTTTTTGCAGCTGTTGAAACAATATACAGCAACCATGATGCAACAAAGCCACTAATTATCGGTTCTGATCCAAGAAGTGGAAAAGGAAGGGGTATCGTATCTACATGTAACTATGCTGCGAGAGAGTTTGGTATCAAATCTGCAATGCCTATCTCAGAAGCATGGAGAAGGTGCCCTGGCCCACCCATTGGAATTGGCATCTATCAAAAGACTAGGTTTTTACTATATCGAAGAGCAAGTAGAAGGGTAATGAATATTCTAAAAAGATACGCTGATAAATTTGAGCGTGCAAGTATAGATGAAGCCTATCTAGATGTAACTGATATTTGTAACAATGATTGGGATAAAGCAGTTGCATATGCAACTAAAATTCAAAATGAAATATACGATGAACTTGACCTTTCCACGAGTCTTGGAATTGGGCCTACAAGAATAATAGCAAAGATGGGGAGTGAAGTGAATAAGCCGAGAGGAATCCAAAGAATACTGCCACACGAATGTATTGATTTCTTTAAAATTCAGGATGTGCGAACGGTCCCAGGAATTGGGCCTAAAACTGCAACTCGAATGGCAGAGTTTGGAATAAATACAATGGGCGATGCTTATGATCTAGGAGTCATAGGACTATCCGATATAATTGGAAAGAAATTTGGGACTTGGCTTATATCTGTGATAGAGGGAAGAACCTCAAATGAAATTGGTGTACTCCAAAGTAGGAAATCTATTGGAAAGGAGTTTACATTTACACGTAACATAGATCAGCCTGAATTTGTATTCCAACAATTAGATCTGTTGGTCAACCAAGTATGTAGGAGATTACAAGAGATGAATGTTTCAGGTAGAGTTATTGAAATAAAATTAAGATATGAAGGTTTTGAAACCCTAACTCATGGCAAAAAAATACCTGTCGCAATGGATGATTTAGAGGTTTTTCGTATAGTAGCACATCGATTGTTATGGGAGGCCTTTGACACAGATAGAAGAGTTAGATTGGTTGGATTTAGAATAGGCGCCCTTGAAATGCCTCCTAGTCGACAAGTTACATTAACAGGCTACAACATATACTAGGATAATTTATGCATATCTGAAAGTATTTGAGAGAATTCAGATAGTGCATTTGGAATTTCGAATCCTTCAATCTCAGAATTCAAACTTATCCCACTTTCCTTCTTTTTCTTCCACACACTAGAATTAAATTCCACTATCGCATCAGTTAATGTACAATATTTCAAATTCTCATCAGATAAATGTGCTAAACTTGGGATGGGTATTTTCGGATATTCTCTAATATCTACCGCACTCTTACCATATATCGAATCGGTAATATAGTGTGTGAAAAATGGACAAACTGGTGAGAATATAGCCATTAAATCCCTAACAATACGGTGTATGGTCCATGCTGCATTGGTATCTCCTGCATACAATCTACTCTTCGCCATTTCAAGCCAGTGACTAGGGAGAATGCCAGTTCCAAAATTTTTGATACTTTGTGTTGCTGTGTAGATATCAAGGGTATTCCAAGCATTTTGAACAGTATGTAATACATTCGAAAATTCAGATAAAATCCATTTATCTTCACATGCTAAATTTTCTGGTTCTGATTCCAAATCCTCAGGAACCTCGAAAAAACTAGCAAACCTGGCAACATTAAATAATTTAGTAAGAACACCAAAATATTTCTTTTCTATTTCTTCAGGGTTAATATGAAAATCATCACCAACCTGAGCATCGCATGCTTTCCATAACCTAAAACACTCACTTCCAATTTTACTTGCTCTCAATTCAATGGTTTTTCCATCTAGACCTTTGATTTTCCACAAACCTGTTCTGCCACCCGAACCACACTCCAGAACACTATCTGCATCAATTCCGTTACCAAGTGATTTAGACATTTTTCTCCCCCACGGATCCATTCCCAATCCATCAATCCAGACATTGTCAAAACCTGGTTTGTCAAGCAATAATGCAGATTTTAGAAGTGTATAATATAACCATGTCCTAACAATTTCTTTGCCTTGTGGACGCAAACTTGTGGGAAATGAATGTTCAAATAAGGATGGATTTGAAAGATAACCAGAAACAAACAGGTTTGAATTGGAGGAATCCATCCACGTGTCAAATACTTTTTCCTCAGGAATTAATGGATTTATCGATTCAAATAACTCAGAATATAAGCCTAACTCTTCCCTTGATTCACGATCCAAAACTATTGATTCTGGAGGTGGGTCATTTTTCCAAGGTTGTACATAAGTACCATGTGGAGGGAGTACAACTTTGGTTTCATCGGACGAATACCAAATAGGGATTTCTGTATGATACCAGCGGCGTCTACTAATTGGCCAATCAATTGTAATATTTTCCATCCAATCCAAAAGGAATTGCTTATTTCGTTCTGGGAAAAAATTGATTTCTTCAATCAGCTCTTTCATCCTACTTTGCATGTGTGTCTGCCTGACATACCATTCCTTTAACAAAATTATTTCAACAGGATTTTTACCACGCTCTGAAACGGGTACCTCTTGCTCTCGATCTTCAATTGCAACTATTTTACCCTTAGATGTTAGAATCTCTATCACTGTATTTCTTGCTTCAGTAACAGATAATCCAGTAAGGGGCCCCGAAACATCAGTTAATACTCCCTCAACCGATATTGCCTGGAAAGGAGTTAAACCCAATTCACGGAAGACTGTAACATCATTTTGATCACCAAAAGAACATACCATCAAAACACCCGTTCCGAATTCCATTTTAACAGAGTGATGTGCTCTGATTTCTACTGTTTTGGAACGTCCTTTTGTCTCGACAGGCAATTCAATTTGCCTACCAATTAAATGTGAATATCTAGTGTCATCAGGATGAACTACTACTACACCACAAGCACAAATCAATTCCGGTCTTGTTGTTGATATAACCAATTTGGAACCATCGTCAACATCCCATTCCACATCAACTAACTTAGTCATACGAGGTTGCCTTTCAACTTCTGCATCAGCGATTGTTGTTCCTTCAATAGGATCAAATATATTTGGTCTCAAATCCTCAATAATATCTCCCCTACGAAATAGATCAATGAAGATGGACTGAGTAACTACCCTATATTCTGGTGAATCTGTCTGATATTCCTTTTCATAATCACAAGAAAGTCCTACACGCTTTGCTGTGTTACGCATTGCAACTGTAAATTCTTCAATTGTGTCCTTACATAAGTTTAAGAATTCTGAGCGTTCATATGACTTCATCTTTCTACCATGATTTTTTTCAACAGTAAATTCAATATTAATACCATTACGATCAACACCCCATGGAAAGTAAACCTTTTTCCCAACCAATCTTTGACTGCGAGCAATTACATCAATCATAGAATATTGAGCAACTGCTCCAATGTGCCATGTACCTGATGGGTAAGGTGGTGGTGTATCTATCACAAAAACATCTTCAGTTGAACTTGTATCAAAGCCGTATCTTTTATTGTATAACTTATCATTTGAAAAATGCTCTTCCTGTATTCTCTTCTCCAAATCAATGGACCACCTTTTGTCGGGTAACTTTGGTTCACTCACTTAACACACACCCACCTGAATTCATATGTTCAACTAGCACTGCCAGTACACACACTTATGTATACTTCTTGCCAAATATATGGGTGTATCGAATCATAATTATTCATTGAAAAATGCGGTAACTGTGCATCTATTTAGAAAGAGACTAAATCAGAACACTGTTTCATATGATTAATTATGGCAGATGATGTGACGGATAAGGTGGCTTCAAAGGGAGGAATTGAAGTCCCTGAAAACTATGAAATAGATGACATCCACCCATCACTTTTCCAGCAAGGCATGATTCGAGTTAACCGCTATGGAAGAATAGTTCGAGCACGTACAAAAGATTCCCTGACAAATTTTAGTATTGCTTCAGTCATGGATTCAGTAAAGAATGCCCCTAAAAATTTCAAACGTGATTTAGACAGGATTGGACCAATAGGCCTGCTAACTCGCTTTCCATGGATGACGATTTTTGTATGCCTACTCATTACATCGTTCTTCGTTTGGCACAGTGGATTCCAAGACTCTATGAAAGAAGGAAACTCATTGAATGTAAATGGTGATTTAGAAGTATATTTACCAGAAGGAAAACAAGTTGCTTTTGACATAGAAGAAGTAAGGTCGAATTGGACCACAAATGTGATGATTATTTATGTTGAATCTCCCAAGATAAATGTAACTTCTGTAGAGATATTACATCAAATTGATCTACTTGAGAAAGAACTAAACAAAAATCTCTCTGACAATGGGCTAACTGATGATTATATTTACATACTCAGTCTTTCGACTGTAATAAAGGAAATTAATTCAAGTGCGCCAAGGGCAATAAGTGCATTCGGCACTGAAATCGGAAATGTAGTAACCGATCTAGGTGGTCAAGATCAATTAGTAGATGATGCAGTTGAATATTTCAATGACAGAGTTGAAGATGCTGGCCCAGTGTTGGGAGAATATTCAATACCCAGTCAAACCACTGTTGATCAAATAATTGAGGAAATGTATGAAGAAGATGAACAAGGAAAGAAAAAACCAACTCCTGGATTGAATAAATTGGCACAAGATGTTGAAGGTGGCGGCACAAATGGTGATGAACCCGATGGAGAACTCGACAGAGCTGTAATAATTGTTGGAGTTGTAGAAAGTAAAGGTGCATCTATTCTAATAGATGATGCAAAAAGGGTCATAGCAGAATTTACAGCCAACAATAGTTGGAACAACAATGGTGAAAAGGCGAATTGTGATGATGAGGACGATAATGACGAAAATGATTGTCTTGGGCTAACAATGACACTGACTGGACCTGTTCCAATTACAAATGCAGTCACAGAGTTTTCGTTCAAATTATTTTGGGAAATTTTCCCATATGCCTGCATCTTGGTGGCTCTCGGATTATTCATATTCCATTCAGATATACTACAAACAGGAACTGTAAGATTCCTGCAAGGTATGAAAATTGTGATAATTGCGGGGGTGCCTACGTTATGTTCTGTATTTTGTACACTTGGTATCTTGGGTTGGACAAACTATGAAGTAACAATGACTGTAATCATAGTAGGTCCAATATTGCTCGCATTAGGTGTATCATATGGATTACATATAACCAATCGATATGCAGAAGAAAGTGGGACTCCTGATGAAAAAATGAAAAAAGCCTTGCAATCAACAGGTAAAGCTGTTTTACTATCTGCAGTTACAACTGTCATAGGGTTTGTATCTCTAGTTTTCACCCCCATGGCTCCAATTAAAACTGTAGGTATAGCATTGTCATTGGGGATTGTTGTAGTATATATCATGACTATGGCAATGGTTCCCAATTTAACAATGATACTGGATTTGAAAAAACCGTCACATCCTCCATTCAAAGTATTCGACAAAGCAGTAAGTGTTCCAATTAAGTGGCCAGGTGCTGTAATTACAGTATTCATCATACTTCTGATTACTTCTGCAACATGGGGGTACGCTACTGTAGAAGAAAACATTGACTTACTGAAAATGGCACCAGAAAACGAAGAAGCTGTCAAGAAAATGGACAAGTATAGCAAAGAATTTGATGCAGGGCAAGTTGGTATGATATTGATAAAAGATACAAATGTATCTGGAGATTTGAACGATGATGATCCTGAAAACGATGACCCTTTTAAGAATCTAGAAAATATAGAAATTTTGACCCAAAAAGTGAATTTACTTCCAAAAACAACTGCCGTTTCATCAGTGTTCCTTATGAAATCAGTCGGAATAAATATCGAAATTTCGGGGACTAGCGTGTGGGAAATTATCAATGAGTCTAGTGTAATGCCCCAGCCAGTAAAGGATGTTGCAGAAGTAGTTCTTGACAGAAATTTAGAGGAAAAGGGGACATTTTGGGATGTCTTGCAAATTTTGGATGCTCAAGGAAATGATCCTGCTGTAATATTTTTATTAGACGTATTTTATGCTAGCATTACGAATGAGACTCGAGAATTCTTTATTTCTGAAGATTATAAAAGAAGTCTCATCTATGTTGATATGCCATTCCTACCCATAGCAGATACAGAAGAAACCGTTGCAGATATTAATGAGTATACTGAGAATGCCAATCAAATCCAAGCCAGTGGACTCATTGGAGTTGCAGCCATTTCAATCGAAGTGAATAACGAGATTGTTGGTTCGCAATGGTGGAGTTTATTCTTTGCAGTTTCATTTACCTTAATCACCTTGGGAATGGTATTTCGAGATTTACGCTATGCAATATGGACTACATTGCCTGTAGTTGCAACTGTTGGTTTGCAATGGCTTATCATGGCTTGGCAAAATGTAGATTTATCACTGGTGACTGTCATGATAGGCTCAATCTTGGTAGGAGTTGGTGTTGACTTCTCCATACACATATCAAATAGAATAAGGGAAATGGGCGGTACGTTAGAAGCAATAAGAACTTCTTCTGTGTCAACTGGAATGTCTCTTTTTGAGGCGGCGACAGTTACCACATTGGGACTTATAGCTGCATATCTCATCCCAATTCCAGCAATTAAGCCATTTGTCACAGTAGTAATATTATTACTTTGGATTGCAGCTGCCAGTGCTCTCATATTATTACCTGCAATATTCAGCTTATTGGATAAGTTAGGGATTCCTGCCACTGGAGGTTCGAGTGCTATGGCAAGGTCCGTCGGTTTGTCTCAAAAAAGTACTCATGGAGACAAGTTTGGAACAAAAGTAGGCGGAAAAATAATCGATGCATATAAGAAACATAAAAGACATGATGAGGATGCATGGTGATTCGTCAACTTGAAGCACTGTCTATATGTGGAAGTACTATGCCTAATTATTGGTTAATGAAATCAGAACCACACGTATACTCATACCAAGACCTAGTTGATGATACCACTACACATTGGGATGGTGTGAGAAATTATCAAGCAAGAAATTTCATGAGGGACAAAATGAAGATTGGAGATCACGTGTTATTTTATCATTCCAATACAAAACCCCCTCATGTTGCTGGAGTCGCTAAAGTTTGTAGAGAAGGATATCCAGATTTTACTGCTTTCGAAAGCAGTAGCAAATATTATGATTCAAAATCTACTGTAGAAAATCCTCGTTGGATAATGGTGGACATTGAGGCAGTACAAAACCTCGAAAACATAGTTAGTTTAGAAGATATGAAAAATAATCCAAAATTAGAAGGGATGTTAGTTGTCAAAAAAGGACAACGTCTTTCCATACAACCGGTTGATGAAAAGCACTATATTGAAGTCCTAAAAATGTCAAAAACAAAACCTAATTGATTTTCAGAAGACTCGTTTAGTTCATGAGGGTGTATGTGTTCGCAAGGAGTATGGGACGTGATGAATTGCCAATTCGGGTTTCTAAAAGAGCATCTAGAATAGAATACGCTATTCGAGATGTAGTGGTACCTGCGATGGAATTAGAAAAACAGGGGCACAACATCATCAAGTTGAATATTGGAGATCCTTTGGCATATCCGGGATTACCAACTCCCATTCATATGACAAGTGCATTTTCAAAAGCAATAGAGCAACAAAAAAATGGATATTCACCATCATATGGCATCCAGGAGTTAAGAAATGCCATAGCAATAGATGAAAGTTCAAAGGGCTGGACTTGCACAGAAAATGATGTTTATGTTTGCCATGGAGTAACTGAAGCATTGCAAGTAATATTTGCAGCATTCCTTGAAGAAGGAGATACTGTGCTAGCCCCTGGACCACACTATCCACCATATATGGCATATCCACAGATGTTCGGCGCAGAAACAATCGAATACAAATTAGATGGAAATAATAATTGGGAAATTGACCTACTAGATTTAGAATCTAAAATGAATGAGAAGGTAAAACTGGTTGTACTAATTAATCCAAATAATCCTACTGGAGGAGTAGCGGACCATAAGCAAATTAAAGGGCTACTTGAAATAGTAAATAAGTGGCCTAATTGTACAGTTATTTCTGATGAGATATATGACGAATTGAACTTTGAGGGGAACCATATCTCCACGGCATCAATTTCTGAAAACATACCAGTAATTGCATTAAATGGTGTTTCGAAAGTATTCTATGCACCTGGGTGGAGAATTGGCTACATGGCAATACATGATCCAAAATCAAGACTTGTTGATGTGAGAGATGGAATTGAACGAATACTAAGATCTAGGCTGTGCGCATCCACACCTGCTCAATATGGATACCTTGCAGGCTTAGAAGGGAATCGTAGTTGGATGGAAGCGTATATGGAAAAATTACGTGAAAGAAGAAATTTATGTGTGTCAAGAATCCAGGAAATAGAAGGTTTGGAAGTTCAGATTCCCAAAGGTGCATTTTACATGTTCGTCAAATTAACAGATAAAAAATGGAAGAATAATGACAAGGAGTTTGTACTACAATTACTGCACGAAGAACATGTTCTGCTAGTGCATGGTTCGGGATTCTCACCTGAATTAGGTAAGGGTTTTTTCCGATTAGTATTCCTACCTGAAAAAGAGATACTATCAAATGCCTTTGACAAAATAGAGAGATTTCTGAGTAAACATAGAGAATAAACCAAAATTAATAGCGAATGTATGAAAATGGAACGAGGAGATAGTCTAAATGAGGAGAGGAGATAGATTGAAATTTTTTAGACCTTTTTTCTCTGTGGTATTTGTACTATTTATTGTTGTGAATCTTGCAAATACTACTTCAGCCGAAGGAGCAGTTGTAACACAAACATTTACACCAAAATTGCTGATTCCTTTGGCTGTAGCATTTACAGCAACTATGTTCTTATCTCGATTTATGCTACCTGCATCCCTTTCATCACTGCAAGTAGCTTTTGAAGCTGATACAAATTTATTTGAAGTTCAT
>CAYSJV010000052.1:5624-13113 GCA_964431435.1 uncultured Candidatus Poseidoniales archaeon | reverse complement strand
TCTGAATTTATTCCTTATGTTCAGGCACTTGATTGGGATGACCAATCAAGTTGGTCATATTCTGAGAATAAATTGGTTACAGTTGCAGGAAGGGCATCAGAAGATTCAGATGGTGACATGTGGATATACAATAGTAACGAGGAGAGTAGACTGTGCTTCCTACCCAGCAATTCACAAATTGATGATATTATCAAAGACAAGGATTTAATTTGGACTGGAAGATTGATTTGGGTCGCAAATAATATGAATCAATTTTGTTTATTCACAGGGGGAGATAGTGGTGCGAGTCAAATAATGAATGTACAGGAACTGCTGAATATTTCCCAAAATCCTAATTCAAAAATAAATGATGGAACAACAATTACTGTCGAGGGATGGTTGACACAAACTATCGCACCCGATTATGATGAAGGGTATATTGCCGATGGCCCTGATTATTATTGTGGATCTGATGCTGAACAAGATTGCCTAGCTCGAAACACAAGAATTCGAATACAAATCCCAGGTTTCAGGGATCAACATCTTGAAACCGGTGAAAAAGTAATGATTACAGGGGAAGTAGAATGGGATGGTGACGATTCTAGAATGATAATAGTGGTATCATCTCTAATCAGATTAGGAGGTCCACCTATACATGCAGAATTGGATTGGTCAGATGGCCCTAAGAATTGGATATGGAGTGCGATTGGTGGAACACAAATACAAATTGAAGGTTACCTGAATCGGACAAGTGGGGATTGGTGGATAAACAAACCACTGGACGGAAATGAAGCAAATTCACGAATATGTGTAAACCCAATTGAGGATTATTCTAATTTACTAAATGAGGAAACCAATACTTCCAATGTTTCAATGCATTGGATAGGTAGGCTGATTTATGTAGATGATTTCGAAGAGGGGAATATCGTTTTGTGTCTGGACAGAGCAAGTCCTGATTCTGATGGAGATGGATTGTCTGATTATGATGAGATTGAAGTGTATAACTCAAACCCAATGAACAAAGATTCAGATGGAGACGGGGTTGAAGATGGTGCTGAAATAGCAAAAGGAACTGACCCCAACTATAACGACCTTGACCAAAATAATAATTCTGAAAATACCAATTCTGAGGGTTGAAACGTATGGATTTTTTTCTTTCACTTGCATGGTTATTGGGGGCTATGTTTTTTGGAATTGCAATGGGAAGCATGACTGGATTAATACCTGGTTTTCATGTAAACAATGTGGCACTGATTTTACTTTCATTATCTCCAGCATTTTTGGCATTAGGAATTCCATTATTTGCTGTAGCAGCAATTATTGTTTCATGCGGAACAGTTCATACATTTCTAAACTATATTCCATCTGCATTAATAGGTGCCCCTGATGCAGATCAAGCGTTAGCATTACTCCCTGGGCATAGAATGTTGTTACAGGGAAATGCTCCAAAAGGAGTTGCTTATTCTGCAAGAGGAAGTCAACTTGGATTGCTTCTTTCACTACCTTTGATAATTGTAGCAAGATTAGTATTCGGGCCTGAGTTAAACATGTATGGTGAATTGAGAGATTCATTGCCATGGATATTATTGGTTATTTCTTCGATACTTCTTATTACTGAAACAACTCGATTGCCTTGGCCAATATGGATACAAAAGTCACCAATGGGGGTAGTGATGGGTGATGATTCGAGATTTGCAGGATTTATTGCAGCGACATCATATTTTCTTCTGACTGGTTTCTACGGTTGGGCTGTATTTTCCCTCCCCGCTGAAAGTCCAGTAGGAATGCCAAGTGCCAGTTTATTGCTTCCATCACTTGCAGGGCTATTCGGTATTGCAAATCTAATAGACATATATTCAACCCAATCGGAACTACCTCCTCAAAAAATGGACTGGGAGATGCCTCCTGCAAAACCACTGATGGTTCCATGTTTTCTTTCCAGTGTTGCAGGTGCAGCCATGGGTGTTCTGCCAGGAATGACTGCAGCGCAAGCAACAGTACTCGTCATGGGTGGAAGAAATGTAGCTGCAAAAATAAAGGGAGAAGAAGGATATGGAATGGATTTTGATAGTAGAATGATTTCATCAATACAACAAGAACACCTTCTTGAAAAGGCAAGAATGATGTCTGCTGAGCATCCTGACTTGAGTTTTGACGATGCGCGTAACGAACAAGATTTGGAAGTTATTGCAATATTATCTGCAGTAAACACTGCAGTTACTGTGATGGTTTTAGGGTTTTTATATATCATTGGAAGATCAAGAAGTGGTGCCACTCTCGCATTGAAAATGATGTACCCTATTGATACATGGGTAGCATTGGAACCCACAACTGACTTCATACGGTTATTGGCGGTTATGATTGCATCAGGTTTGGTCGCTGTACCAATCATGTTTTTAGTCGGACGAGGAGTGCTAAAATTGCATGAACTCATCCCATTAAAAACAATGATTATGGCAGTAATTATTTTTGTTACGTTGTTAGTATGGTTTTCAACAGGGTGGATTGGTTTAGGCGTATTAATTGTTGGCACGGTGATGGGATTAATGCCTCCCAGAATAGGAATAAGAAGGTCACATGGAATGGGTATTATATTAGTCCCAATCATGATTTACACTTTTGCACAAAAATACGATGCATTTGGATTCATTTAAGTAGATAAATAAACGGAAGTGTTTCAATGGCAGTCATGAGGAAATCAGTAGCCCTGTCAATTGTCACCCTTTTTTTGTTATCGATGTTTATTTCTTACTCGGAAACCTTCTTGTCTATTGATGATGTAATTCAACAAAATACAGAAGGTCGTTCTACAGCGTGTTCCAACAATCTCTGTATAAATGAAGTGCTACCAAACCCATCAGGATATGACGATGCAATTTGGCCCAATGGGGAGTGGTTAGAGGTTGAAAATAGAGCTGTTTCTCCGATTAATCTGACTTCTGGCTGGCATGTAGCTAACAAGTATAACAAAATAATGAACTTAAACAGTTCACATATTGTAGGATATAATAGTACTGATTCAAACACATGGATATTGATGCCTGGTGATTTTGCAGTTATTGCTAGAGATGGTTACAGTAATTTTTACCTAACAAATTCAAATGAATCACTATCACTAGTCGACAATAATGGAATTACAATTCATATTGCTGACACAATAAATGCCGCTTCGGGAGTAAGTTATGAAGCGGATATCAGCCCAACTCAAACTTGGGTACCAACCAATTCCCCCTCACCTGGAACTAATAATTCAGGTACAGTAACTCCCACATATCCAACCTGTTCAGATATTTGTTTTAGTGAAGTATTTCCTAATCCGAGTGGGAATGATCAAAATGCTTGGCCAAACGATGAATGGATTGAATTGGTAAATAATGACACGGTTGTACACAACCTATCTGGGTGGAAATTCACTGATAACACAGGTGTTGATTATGATTTGACAAACTTCATCTACGAATTTAATCAAACTTTAGAATCTGATTGGAACATGGAACCTGATGAAATTATTGTGCTTTCATTAAATGGAAGTACTTCAATAATATTAAACAATAATGAAGAAACACTTCACCTCAAAAACCCACAGGGAGATATTCAACACACCATAAGGTGGACAAATGCCCCAAGTGGAATTAGTCTGATAGAACCTGAATCAGGAGGGAATTTATGGTATGCATCACCATTCTCAACTAGAGGGTATCAAAACGTATACCATTTGCAAGACACAGTTAATGGCTCAGGTAATTTGTCAATCACTGAAGTGTTAGCATACCCCAATGAAGGAGGTAGTACACTTCCAAGTGGAGTTGAATGGATTGAAGTGTACAACAACGGTAATGAAAGTGTGAACCTGTTGGATAATTGGACATTGCGTGGCAGTACATTTTATTCAATTGAAATTAATCTATCACATATCTATTCTGAAGATCCGACAAATGAAACCGGATTATTAGAATCTGGAGATTATGCCGTTTTAACAGACACTCTATGGCTAGATAATTTTAGAGAAGTATTATGGTTGATTTCCCCAAATTCAGAAATAATACAAGCAATACACTGGAACACATCTGTACAAGGTATGAGTTTGATTCCAGAAAATGGCTCCACAGTTGACAAGCCATGGGTTGCAAATCCAGACCCATCACCTGGTGAATCTGATGAAGGTGAGGTAGTGTCACCTCCCGAGTTAGATTTAGATGCAGAATTTGTATTTACGAGATTAATGCCTGGACAAATATATAATCGCAATAACGAATTTTTTGAATTGGTTAACACAGGTGATGAAGATGCAAATTTGAAAGGTTGGAAAATCCAAAGAACAAAAACTGACGGTAGTGTAGATACTTCTATTTTATCGGCATCTGACGATTTAATCTTGAGTGGAGGTGAAAAATTAGCAATTTCACTAGACAGTCAAAACCTTTCAGAAGATGGGGGAATACAATCCCTCAATGCTGATTCAGTAATGTCAAATTCATTATGGATGTATGACAGTGGTGTTTCAATGCAATTACTAAAACCAAATGACGAGGTTGTAGATACAGTAGTTTATGGTACGGGACCAACTAATGTTGAAGGTTGGAATGGTAATGCAATTGAAGAGCCCTCATCAACTTCGTTCAATGGGTTAATTTTCATCAGAGGTAATGGGTGTGATAACATCACAGATACCAATAGCAGTAATGATTGGCATCATAAATGGTCACGACTAGGTGCAAGCCAAGAATGCATTGATGATACTATTACTGAAGAAAATGGATACCTCACTCCAATGGCTGCACCTGATGGTGCACTAAGACAACTTACAGATTGGATTGACTCAGCACAATCAAGCTTACATATACATATGTACCAATTAACAAGTCATACTATTGCTGATAATCTGATTGATGCTGCAGATAGGGGAGTTGACATTACAATTGTATTAGAAGACAACCCATATACTGATGCAGAAGAAAGAATAGAATCACGAGGAATTGCATGGGAATTATGGAATGCGGGAATCACAGTGTTATGGTTTGGAGAAACTAGCAATGATGACATGAGTAGACCCTACAGATTCATCCATTCTAAAATTGCGGTGAAAGATGGCAATAGTGTATGGGTTGGTTCAGGAAATTGGAAAGATTCAAGTTTTCCTAGAAATTATAACTCAGGTAATGTAGACTGGGGTGTGTTTGTAGATTCAATTACCTTTGCATCGAATATTCTTTCTACGCTGGCATGGGATGAAGAAACCAACCACGTACATATTACAGCATATGATCCTAATGATAGCAGTCATGGAAAACCGAGTGCAAACGATGGATGGTATGGATTAGTAGCAACAGACACTGTACACAATGAACCAACTATACCTGCTAATTCGATAGAAGGTGAATTTACTATTCAAACATTAATTTGTCCACTAAATTGTGTAGAGAACTTAGTAGAATCTATTGATTCTGCAGATACAAGTATTGACTTATCATTACAATATTTAGACTTAGATTGGGAATATGGTTGGGGAGAAAGTCCAATTATCGCGGCATTAGCGAAGGCTGCAACACGAGGAGTTAAAATTCGATTGATAATGAATGCATATTATTTAGATAGTAATGAAGAAGTTCAAGAAGCCCTAGATTTGTTTAACGAGAATTGGAATAGAACATCTGGTCATGACACAACTGCAATTGCAATGTCAACAGGTGAAGGAATTACAAAGTTGCATAACAAAGGAATGATTATAGATGGAGAGAAAGTTTTGGTTTCATCAATAAATTGGGGATCTAGTTCTATCATGCAAACTAAAGAAGTAGGTGTTCTCATAGAAAATGATAATCTTGCAAATTGGTTTAGCAATAGATGGAATACTGATTGGGAACGTCTAGATACCTATACAGATACTGATGAAGACGGGTTACCTGATTGGTGGGAAATACAGTATGGATTAAACAGAACATTTTCATCAATTCCAGGTGATGCAATCTCCGAACATTCCTACGATGCTGATGGTGATGGATTAACAAATCTATTAGAATATCAATATGGAGGTGATCCACTGAAATATGACACTGATTCGGATTGCATCAATGATTGGGATGAAATTGCATTTGCAATGTCAAGAGGTATACCAACCGAAGACGCACTTACTATGACAGATGCTGATCAAAATAACACTAATGATGGTGAAGAAACTGATTGTGGAAACAATATCGAAGATGTTCAGCTACCTCCTGAGTTGTCAGATTCAGATGGAGATGGCATAATTGATTCAGTAGATCAATGCGAAAACACTGAATCGGGTCAAATGGTTGATGGATTCGGATGCAGTGAATTACAGAAAAACCCTGATGAAGATTTAGATGGTGTTTCAGACAACTTTGACCAATGCCCAAATACGCTAACTGGTGAACTAGTTGATGTAAACGGCTGCTCACCAAATCAACTAGTCGTAGATTCAGATGGAGACGGTGTTGAAGACCAGAATGATGAATGTCCAAATTCTCCATCTAGTTCTTCAGTAGGTAGTAACGGTTGTACTGAATCACAAGCACTTGAATTAGAGTCAGCACAAGATATACTACCAAATGGAGCATCTACTGATGATACCGCATCAATGGTCATGTTGGGAATTATGGTGGCGGCAGGAACATTCCTGATTGGTAGTTTAGCACTAATGTATTTGAGCAAAAGAAATGGTGGAAAAATGGGTGATTCATTAATAGATAGTGATTACAATCCAATGTTTGATGATGACATGAGTTTGGCAGGGAAAAAGAGTGTTTCGGATGCACCATTGTATGATGCAGGTGATGAATTTGCATCTCCTGTATTAGGTGGACAAACTGAATCAGTACAGGAACCGATTCCAGAGTCTGATGAAGAGTACGAACTTCCAGGCTGGGATCAAGACGTAATTAACGCATATTTAGAATCTGGATGGTCTATGAGGCAGTTAAGAGAATGGTACGAACAACAAGAAGCTGAAAAATAATACACGAAAGTTCATGACCAAGTACCTACAGCACATCCATAATGGCAAGAGATTCAATTCCAATATTAAACCTTGAAGAGTATACACATGGCAGTGAAGAAAGTAAGGCCGAATTTATTGGAAAATTAGGTAATGCATTGGAAGATATTGGATTCTTTGCACTGGCGGGTCATGGCATCCCATTAGAAGAAATAAATAATTCATATACTGTTTCAAAAGATTTTTTTGAGTTACCAGAAAACGAAAAAGAAAATTTTGAAATGAAAGAAATAAATCGACAAAGAGGTTTTGTGCCATTTGGTGTAGAACATGCAAAAAGCAACCCTGCTCCTGATTTGAAAGAGTTTTGGCAAACTGGTAGGACTCTAGATGAAAATCATCCACTAAGCAATACATATCCAGAAAATGTGTGGCCTGATGAAATAATGCCTTCATTTAGAGTGGCAATAGATAATTTGTATGTGAAAATGGAAAAATTAAGTCGGGTTCTTTTAGAAATTTGCTCACTATATTTAGGGAAGTCAGGAAATTGGT
>CAYSJV010000052.1:0-5614 GCA_964431435.1 uncultured Candidatus Poseidoniales archaeon | reverse complement strand
ATCCATTACTTCTAATCCATCAGCGGTTGCACCTACTAGTAATGTGGTGAAAATGTGGAGGGTGAAGCAGTACGCAGTGCAGCCCATGAAGACATCAATTTCATCACATTACTAGTAGGTGCAACCGCTGATGGATTAGAAGTAATGGATCATGATGGGGAATGGATCAAGGTTGAAGGGAACCATGAACATTTAATTGTAGATTCAGGGGATATGCTTCAGAACATAACTAATGGGTTATTCAAGGCTGTTACGCATCGAGTTGTTAATCCACCTGATCAAATTAGTGACAGATATTCTATGCCATTATTCACTCATCCACGCGATGAAATTGATCTCACGCCACTTCCTGAATTTGTTGAAAAGACTGGTGGCGTTACAAAATATCCTGCAATTACTGCTGGAGAGTATCTCTATCAAAGATTAAAAGAAATTGGATTAGCGGATTGAGGTTCAATGAATCTAGGAGACATCGTTTCTCATAAAGTGGCTGGTGGGTCACTATCTAAGAAACAAATTCAACAAGTTGTACAAGAAACTGCAAACGGAACGATGGATGATAATCTGTTGACCCGTTTTCTCAAAGCGGTTTATGAAAATGGAATGAATTTAGATGAAACTACAGAGTTAACCATGGCCATGACTAATTCAGGGTATCTATTTGAATGGCCAGATGAATGGGGACATCTTGTAGTTGACAAACATAGTACTGGGGGCGTAGGTGACAAAATATCACTTCCATTAGCACCCATCCTTGCATCATGTGGGTTGAAAGTACCAATGATTGCGGGAAGAGGGTTGGCGCATACTGGTGGAACATTAGACAAATTAGAATCAATACCTGGATTCAAGGTAGATTTAGATACAGATGTATTTCGAAAGCAAATAATTGAGATTGGGTGTGCAATTAGTGGGCAAACCTCCGAGATTGCGCCCGCAGATAAACGGATGTATGCAATTAGAGATGTCACTAACACAATCGATTGCCTGCCACTAATTGTGGGTTCAATACTATCAAAAAAGGCTGCAGAGGGTCTAAAATGCCTAGTATTAGACATCAAAGTTGGAAATGCTGCATTTATGGAAACTGAAGAAAGAGCAGTTGAATTAGCAAATTTAATTGTTTCATCAGGGGAAAACATGGGGATTATAACAAATGCGGTACTAACAAAAATGGATACACCAATAGGAAATATGATCGGTAATTCATTAGAGGTGATTGAAACAATAAAAACGCTCTCTGGAGAAGGTCCTAGTGATTTAATTGAATTAATACAAGTTTTAGGAGGAGTTTTACTTACTTCATCCAATGTTGCCAGAGATATGGATGATGCGAAGTCACAAATTAACAAATGCATTGAGGATGGTAGTGCATTGAAGAAATTTTCTGAGATGATTGACGCGCAAGGGGGCGACTCTAGAGTCACAAAGCCTGAGTTAATGTGGGAGATACTTGGTATTGCCAAGCATCTCAAACCAATACTAGCAAAAGAATCTGGCTATATCAAGCACATCGATGCAATGATACTTGGGCAAATTTCATTCAAACTAGGTGCAGGAAGAAGTAATTTGGGGGATGTTGTGAAATCAAGAGTAGGGATTGAACTTAACAAACGACTTGGAGATTATGTGGAAGTAGGGGATAAATTAGCAACCATACATTCTGAAGATGAAATTGAAAAGAATACAATTGAAATTTTCACATCAGCATATGAATTTTCGAAAAGTGTTGTAAACTTGAGTTCAAGAATAATACAAATAACATAAAACTCAATTTAATCGCAACTTGTATCTGCCATTATTAAAGAGACCAACCCTAGCGCACTACGATGAAGAAATTTTTGCCGTCTCTGTTCATATTCATCGTAGTTATTGCATTGATTCAGCCAACATCTAACATTCCACAAGGTCAAAATGAGACCAATACGCAAGACGAATTTGAGATTTCAGAAATTGATACAATTAATGATAATTCAACAAACAAAGATAAGATTAAAATTGCATCATTTAATATCAAAATATTTGGTCAAACAAAATCAAGTAAAGCAGACGTAATGGACGAACTTGTAAATATAGTCAAGAAATATGATGTAATTGCCATACAGGAAATAAAAGATATTAGTTTAGAAACACCTTATTTATTTCTTGACAAAATAAATGATAATGGCACCGAATATGGTATGGTTATTTCGGATCGAACTGGGTTAGATGAAAGTGATAAAACGAGTCAAGAACAATATGCGATTTATTATAATAAAGAGCGAATATATTCGATAGACAATGGAACTCTATTCAATGATTCACAAAATGATTTATTTCAAAGAGAGCCACTTACTACGCAATTAGCAACCGTCGAGGGTAATTTCACATTTGTCATACAAGTAATACATACAAAACCGAGTTCCGCATTAGAGGAAATTGAAGCACTACATGATGTATTTGAATGGTCCAAAGAACACTATGTCGCTGAAGAACAATTCATAATGTTGGGGGATTTCAATGCAGGCTGCTCTTATGCATCACCAGAAGAACTTGACAACATGGAGATTCGAAATGAAAACTACACATGGGTTATACCTGATTATGCAGACACAAACCTCGCCAGTTCAAATTGCGCCTATGACCGCATTGTCATCTCAAAAAATACAAACGAATATTTCAATGGTAATTGGGGCGTTGATAATACATTTACCAACGATTCAATCTCAGATCACTGGCCAGTTTGGTTCGAAATAAGTGTATGAAATAGTGGCGCCGCATGCCGGACTTGAACCAGCGACCTTTCGGTTAACAGCCGAATGCTCTACCACTAAGCTAATGCGGCAACGAGCGTGCGAGCGATGACGTGTTTATGATGGCTTTCATGCAATCACAATAGTTCTGCCTCAAATATTTCATCGTTTTCTTCATCGATAATATCTGCTTCAAACACATCTTCTTCCAAATCATATCTACTTTCTCTCCACTCTTGTATAAGTGCTCTACTTCTATCATTTGTTGCAATAAGTGCTATTATGATTGACATTGAAATTAATACAGGTAGCCACCAATTATCCTGTAACCAGTTAATCATGCCTTGAATCCCAGTCACTGATTCAATTGATTCCTCAGCATTTACATGCACATACCACAGTCGATCGATGTTAATATCTGCGGAGCCTCCTCCATATGGAACATAACCTCTTGCTTCATCAACATTCAAGTTATATTCACGAGGTAGCAATGAAATATCTATAGTTACAGAATATGGTGATCTAGGACCCACAGTACTTGGGTTAGGAGAAAGACAAGTCCCTATCGCATTACCTTGTACATCTACAGCCCACCATTCATCTTTTTCTGTTCCGCCATCATATACAAATTCCTCACCATTAACATCTGCCTCCTCATAAATTCCATCCCCATCTCGGTCTAGGGCTAATCTCAAATTGCTACTGCTTGGACAAAGTATGCTTGTAGGTAGAGGATTGTAATCCATATCTGCTACAAAGTTGGTAGTTCCTGCAGGAACAAAAAACTGTTTTCTATGTGCGGACGCTGGTGGGAAATTATTGTCACTAGCTAAAACCGCAAAATCACCGTTCCAGGTCATTTGCAGTCCATCTGCTTTCTTTATCTCTGTTCCATTCAAAAACATACTATCCAATAGTGGATATGCATCCCAAACAGTTACTTCTGGGTTGTCTACAACTAAGTCACCATTTGTATCTCTTAATTCTTGGAGAGCAGTTGCAAGTGCAACTGCACGATCTGCATTAACCAAACCATATCCTTGTGCATAATCAAGAGGTCTATCGTCAAGTCCGATACTGAAATTGGTGGGGATGTTTTCACCATCTGTTTTATAATCACTCGTCAATTTTAAAATTAGTTCCGCCTCATGAATGTACCTACTTGCTTCCTGAGGGTTAGCAATTCCTGTGGGGTCATGTAAAATTGGATTACCTATGGAATCCAAATCTTCATCAACATCACTCATTGTCAAAGATGGAGCTGCTTGGAATAAAAGTGCTACTAATCCTGCAACATGTGGAGTTGCCATACTAGTACCACTTATTGCGAGATAATAATAATCTAATTCATCTCCTGCTAAATCGCCTACTCCTGTAGCTCCACCAATCAATGTTGCTCTTGCCGCAGCCGACCAAATATCAACACCAGGTGCTGAAATATCTGGCCAAGTATCGCGATTCTCTGCATCACCTCTGCTTGAAAAAGAGGACATTCCAATACCGTTCCTATTTGCTGCTGCAACCCCTATTGCAGCAGGTACCTTTGCAAAAATATTTGATTGATCACTACTTCCATCTCCTCCATCATTCCCATTAGCAAAAACAACGACTACATTATTATCATTACTTAATTTTTCAATAATTTGTACGGTTAAATCATTCGGGTCATATGAATCAAAGGGAAAGCCCGGCCCCCACGAATTAGAAACTACTCTGATATTCCAAGCACTCTGAGTTGAAGAACCAGGTTTGGACAATTCATACACATGTTCTAATCCAGAATATTCATCAATAGTAAAGGCCGCTTCACCCATTGAAAGTCCAATCAACCAAGCATCGGGTGCAATTCCAACTTTATCTCCTGCTGATGCATCTCCATTTCCAGCGACTGTTCCTGCACAATGAGTTCCATGTCCACTAGATGTATCTGTATTCTGCATAGGTAACCATGCAAAAGTGGGGGTACTTGAGCCAGTACCTTGATCTAATTTTGCATTGTAAATCACCTTATCTGTCACACTAGGGGTGCTAGGGCTAGTAGGTGCTTGTGGGTCCCAGTCTAAGTCTGGATGAGTCGCATCAATTCCACTATCTAGGACAACTACGGTGATACCCCTGCCTGTAATTGAAGTACCTACTGAATCCCCATAGATATCTAATGCTTGTCTATCCCATACCTCTTGGGCTTTTATCGTATTTTTTGTAACATTCATATTGTAATGTAACGGGGCATTCCATTCAACCCACTTGATTTCAATTAGTGATGAAAGTGATAGAACATCTTTTGCTAATCCTGTAGCAAAAATTGCAGGAACAATTGTTGTACTATAAAGTGGCTTAAATCCATTAGAGATCAGTAATTCTTTTTCATTATCACCCGACAATCTGGAATCAAATTGCACAATGATTCCTATTTCTTCACTTGAGTCGGTCATGCTTAATTTAACTCTTAATCCGGGATCAATTACATCAGTTTGAGATTGAATCATATCTTCATCAAATAATTCAACGCTTACACTGGTATCTGTTGAAGTTAATAATGCAGAAGAAGTAGAGAATAACATCAAGAATAAAATTAAGTAAACGCCACTCCGATTAGATGTCATGATATGTACTCCCCCTCATATGATTTGAAATAAGCGCACTCATGTGTTGTTTTTGTTTGATTATTCCCATTCAATCGGCCGGGGTGGTTGGTGTGTTATATCAAACACGACTCTATTAACTGCACCTTTCAATTTGTTTGTAATTCTGCTTGAAATTTTTTGTAAAACACTGTGTGGAATCTCAGAATATCTAGCACTCATCCCATCCAAACTTCGAACTGCACGAACAACTACGGTCTCTCCGTAAACCCTTGCATCACCATGTACTCCCACTGA
>CAYSJV010000051.1:0-13621 GCA_964431435.1 uncultured Candidatus Poseidoniales archaeon | reverse complement strand
GCTTCACTTTCTAGTACTATATCGCCTATCTCTTTAGAAAGCTGTGCGGCTTCAATGGCATGGGATAATGCATCTTTATGCATAAGTAAACCCTCTAAAGGATCTATATGCAAGATATGAGTTTTTGCTAGTAACTTTTTGTCCTGAGATGTGCGTGCCCTCCCCACTAGTATATTTGCAGCAGCCAATCCTAATTCACAAAACCCTATAGATTCTAAAGCAGTACAAAATTCTAAAAGATGTTCAGTAGAAAAATTATGGAGTATGGTTAAATCATTCTTAATGGGGCCTATTGCATTAATCACAGATGTTGCAGAAAAACCACTTTCTGGAATATGAAATCCTGATTTAGAAGTATCAAATTTATCTAGTTCACTCAGCATGTTGGAGACCAATTGGGCGGCATCTGGGCCAATATTTTGAGTAATATTAATCCCACCTGATACAACAGAGTCTTGCATAGAAACATTTGGAATTGGACTCTTATCTATCACATCATTCGTGGGTAGTGTTGGATGATTATCTTCCGGCAATAATACCCATTCATTGTTAATCCACATGTATCTACCATCTGGACTTAATACCGGGTCTGCCATAGTACGGATTGCCTTGCGAATATATATGTAAATATCTGTATTACTCACGTGAGTTATTCAACCAAACTAAGCACACTTCCAATCGATCATGTGTGGGATGAACTTCAATCATTGCAATTGGATATTCGACTTCTTTTGCAAGATATTCTGCAACAGAAAGTGGCATCTCAATTCTTTCTTCCTCTGAATTCCATATAAGCCAATTATCAGATATTTCTAGATTAGATGAGATATCTGAAATGAATGATTCAGCATCAGATTCGGCAATATACATCCCACCAAACACTAGTGTATCATCATCAGATAATTGTTCATATGGACGAATAGTTGATTCGGCCCTTCTTCTAAATCTGGCACGAAGTTGCCCTGCATCCTTGTAAGAAGATGTGCAAAACTTTAGATGGAAGCCATAAGATTCATGGATTTGGCCTGATTGTAAATCTTCAATTCCGGCATTAGCATTGCTAACTCTATTCTTGAGATTTGTGGCTAATTCCGAACTACCTTCTGCACCTGCTGTGATTTCATTGGAAATATTGAATCCTCTGAGTTCCATATTGTCATAGTTGCCTACTGTAATCTCTAATTCATTCAGATTGAGAAAAGAGATGGGGACATCTCTTAACTCTTCGATAAGTTCGTACAATCTTGATTCCTTATCTGGCTCTGCAGGTAATTCAATACCTGTAAATATGCCTGCATCTGAACAAGCATTTATTGTTGGGATGTATTTATCTAATTCTAATTTCAGTAAATGAAATCTTATTTCATCTAGGCCTGCTTCTGCAAAAGATTGTGCATATTCAGGTTTAAATGGAATACTTGTGTACATATGTATGTGGTGTGATGGACCAAATTCCAATTTCAATTTCTTGATTGCTTTAAGAGACCTATCTCTTGCCATCAGAGGATCTCCTCCTGTGATACCTGTTCCTGTGGCATTCATCGCTTTCGCTTCTTCTATAACTTGATCTAAATTTGTACATGGGCGTTCATTAGCATACATTATATCTATATCTCTACGATTTTCTGAAAGAGGACAATAATCACAGGCCCAATGGCAATTTCCTGTTACAAACAATACCAATTTAGAACCTATTTGACATTGTACGCAACCTTCTGCTTCACCAGATTCTGCAGGTTCCACAACTGATGCCATTTTCAGTGAAAGCCCCATTTCACACACCCCTTTGTGTTATTACACGCCCAATCAACCACCTGTGAAACCTTCTATCATTTGTTAACTCAGGATGGAATGTTAAAGCCAACATGTTGTTATCTTGAACACCGACTACTTCCTCTTCTCGGAAGACAACAGGGGTACTTGTTCTAGTATCACCATATCTCGGAGCACGAATGAATATACCTTGAAACAATTTTGAATTACTTACATTTTCTACTATTTGTTTTGAAATAGATAATGGTTGATAATTCATATTTGAATGGGTATTTATCTGGTTATTTCGAGATTTGATTTGAGGGATGTTAAGACCAGATATATTGAGAGTTGCTTGGAAAGATTCCTTTTGGCGTCCATACGAGTTCCTATCTATTTCTGCATCAATGAATGGCTTGAAGTTCTTATCAGGGTTCGACAATAATATTGCACCAGCACAAGTACCTAACACAGGTAATTCTGAATTTTGACTGAGTAATTTGTAAATTCTCATGAGTAATCCATGTGTATCGCTTGCGATTCTCATAGTGGTAGACTCGCCACCAGGTAATACTAAGGCGTCTAAATCTCCATTTGAAATTGCAACGTCAACATCTGTAGAAGTACGCAATTGAACTATTTTCAATTGCACATCTAGTTCATTCGCAGCAGCAACAAGTGCTTCTGCGTGCTCATGTCTAGCCCCTTGTAACATGGCAATACCTATACCAACCTGCATCAACATTCCCACACTGGTCACGCCTTTGACATCTTTCATCAAGTAGTCGCTTTGTTGATGTACCTACTGAGATAGGACATTTCATGCCAGAGGCTAGTATCGATAGTGAGCCGTCCATTCCAATAAACGATAATGAATGCTATCTAATTCCTGGGCCTACTAAAATGTCACAAGCAACAATGGATGCAATGGCATTACCTGTTATGACGCATCGCAGTCCGGAATTTAAATCTGTTATGTCTGAATTACATTCCCTTTTACGCACAACATTTAACATAAATACGGAAGAAAATGATGGATATTCAGTAATGTTAGTTTCTGGTAGTGGCACTGCTGCAATGGAAATGGCAATTGCAAATAGATTTACAAAAACGGACAATGTATTAGTTCCTACAAATGGTAAGTTTGGTGAAAGGGTTGCACAACTTTGTAGAACATTTTCACAAGTCACACAACTGAAAGGTGAATGGGGGAAGTCGTTTGATTTAGATGAAATCGAAAGGTGTCTATCTAGTGGAGAACACTGTGCACTTGCATTTTGTCATAATGAAACCTCTTCAGGAATAACTCAAGATGCTGATGCTCTGTCTGCTCTAGCAGAAAAATATGAGATTTCGTTGATACTTGATGGTATTACTAGTGTAGGGGGATTACCAGTACACCCTGCAAAATGGAATGCTGAAGCGGTGGTTGTAGGTGCACAAAAGTGTACTGCTGGACCAAGTGGGGTTGCAGCATTAGCAGTTAATGAAAAATATATTGAACATGTCAAAAACATTAGAGATACTGGTGAAAGTTCTCCAATATATTATCTCGATATTTTACCTGCACTAAAGAAGAGCAAAGAAGACCAAACTCCTTGGACACCTGCGATAAATTTGGCATTAGGTTGGGCTGAGTCACTTAGAGAATTAAGAGAAGAAGGATTACAAGAAAGGTGGTTAAGATGTGAAAAAATGGCTCAAGGTGTTTCAAACTTATTCTCCGAGATAGGATTCAAACTGTTTGCTGAATCAGGTTACAGGTCATCAACAGTCACTGCAATATTATATCCAGATGGTATTGATGATAGTTGGAGAACACACCTTCACAAAGTGTACCACACTGCAGTTATTGGAGCACAAGATCACATGAAAGGAAAAATGTTCAGAGTTGGTTCAATGGGAATTACGCCAATAGAAGAAATGATTGAAGGTTGTAGAAGGATGATTGCATGTTTCAGAGATTTCGGTATAGAAATACCAGAAGAAATAGATATTGAATCATATTTTGTATAGAGTGGTATCATGGATGAAAGCGATTTACAAAAAGAAATTTTTCCTCCAGAAATTGCTCCTGAACCTGGAATTGTCGTATTAGGTCGATTTCAACCATTCCATAGAGGCCATGCATATCTTGTACAAAGTGCTATTGAAAAGTGGAAAAGTATGGAATATGAAATTCCATTGAGACTTGCAATTGGTTCAGCAAATAAAGATAATTCCCCTGAAAATCCATGGACTTGGGAAGAAAGAGTTGAGATGATTGAAACTTGGATTAATTCCGAAAACATCGAGCGATATGAGGAGATAAGTTGTTGTCCAGTTCCAGACATAGACGACCCCCCAAGGTGGGTGGCGCATGCAGAAAAATATCATGGGAAATCAGGGATATTAGTAACTAGTGATGAAGAAACAGCCCAATTATATTCAAATGAAAATTGGGAAATATTGCTTGTTGATTTGGATAGAAGAGATTCATATGAAGGTTGGAAAGTTAGAGAAACTGCAAAAATGCTCTCTACCGTTCTAGATGAGGATGCACGTAAAAAGATACTAGCAGTTACAATGCCTGAATGTGTTGTAGAATGGATAGTTCTTGAAGACAGAATAAAGAGACTTGCCTTTTTGGGTCCTAATGTAGAATATGTTGGTTAATTAGCTAGATACTACAACTTTTGCAGGTTGCAACAATCTATCCTTATACATGTACCCCTCTTCTAAAACCTCAACTATGCTTCCAGAGGGATATTCCTCACTTTCTGGAATTGTACTGATCGCTTCGTGAACCGCAGGATCAAATGTAGATCCTATTGTTTTGATTAATTCGACTCCATCCGAACTTAATTCTTGCCATAATCTCTTACGAATAAGTTTCATTCCAACTGCGATGGGGGTTTCATCGTCATCAGATATTGATAACAATGCACGGTCTACATCCCCTAATACAGAAAGCATTTTCCTTGAAAGGTTCAAACCTGAATAGCGAATTATAGTTGATTTTTCTTGTAGCGCTTTTTTGTGAAGATTCTGTAATTCTGCATCACGATATGCAATCTCTGCTTCTGCTTTTTCTGCCCTTGAAATAGCCAATTCTAATTCGTCCTGCTCAGTGACTTCCTCTTCCACAACTTCTACTAATTCTTCTTCCTCAACTGCAGGTTCTTCTTCTCCCATCAGACACTTGGAAATTATGCTATAATTTGAACCCCACGAAAGATGAATTCGAAATAATACGATTATTCTGGAATTCCTCTAATAAGAAGATCCTTGAGTTTCTGTACCCCGTATGTCCATTGGTGAGAGGCAAGATGTTCCCTTCCCAATAGCATCTCCAATTCTGAACTACCATCAAGTAAACTAACTGTATAATGTAGTTTTTTTGTCAAATTAGTGTGACTTTGATGCGTTGACATTATTCGAGGGTCATACTTCTCATCCAATGTTTCGCCCAATTTATCTCTACGCTTCATCCAATCCAAGATTACAGCTTCAGTATATTCTGCTTCAGACATTGAAGGTAATTTGGAAAGAACTGCCTCCCATACATGGGTTGAATATAATTCATCGACATTATCGACTGGTTCATCCAACAAAATCTCAAAATAAAGAAATGCTCTTCCTTCCCACACATCCCAATACCCAACACAGCACCATTCAAGTAATTTCATTATCCCATCACATGCTTTTTCCATACCAATTTTTCCTGATTCAAAAGAAGAAGAAATTGCATCAAGAATCCCTACATTATGGAACTCATCTTCTAGGTTAAGGTCATCCATCCAATCAAGTAATTCTACTTCAGCATCAATCGCGAAAATGTGTGAAAGGGATTCATCTAATTCTGGCCTTGAATCTCGAAGTTGTTGCTTGGACATAGAAGCATATACATCGGACCAGGACATATTACATAATTCAGAAAATGATTTTTTAGATACAAGAAGTAATTTCATTTCAATTCCCATGATTTAGACCTCTCTGTTGTAATGCACGAGAGGGGCATAGCATTTCGATATTTGCTTAATGTTGCCCTTTAAAATGTCTGGAAAGCCAAACCATTGAAGACAGTTTACATTGGCGCAGCGGCTGAGACTGAGTCTAGAGGTGATTTCAAATGGCTACAATTGAAGAGCAAATTAAAGAAATTCAAGCCGAAATAGATAAGACTCAGAAAAATAAAGCCACAGAGCATCATATTGGAAAATTGAAAGCAAAAATTGCAAAATTGAAGAATCAGAGGGAGAAGCAAATTGCGCACTCAAAAGCGAGTGGAGGGGTCAAAGGATTTGAAGTAAAGAAGACCGGTGATGCCACAGTTGCATTAGTGGGTTTTCCAAGTGTAGGCAAATCCACATTAATTTCACAGATAACAGATGCTAAATCTGAAACTGGCCAATATCAATTTACTACTCTAACCTGTATACCTGGATTGATGACACACAAAGGTGCTCGAATCCAAATTCTTGATTTGCCTGGTCTGATAAAAGGAGCAAGTGATGGTAAGGGAAGGGGGAAGGAAATTCTTGGAGTGATTAGGAATTCCGACATGGTGCTTTACATTGTAGATCCATTTCAAAAAGCACATTTCAGAGTTCTTCACCGCGAATTAGAATTAGCTGGAATGCGATTAAATGATACAAAACCGCCAGTATTTATTCAGCGCACTGATCGTGGAGGAATAGATGTTCGAACCACTATTGAACAAACACATTTAACTGAAGAAGAAATTGCAGATATTGTTAGGTCATTTGGAATTATTTCAGCAATCGTCACAATTAGAATCGATGCAACTGCAGATATGATAGTAGATACGCTAGCAGGTAGTCGCGTTTATTCAAAAGCAGTAATTGCTGTCAACAAAATAGATATCGCAACCGAAGAAGAAATTACTAGCATAGAAAACGTACTTCCAGATGAATGGCCTGTAATAAGAATTTCAGCATTCAAAGGAACTGGATTAGAGGGATTGAAAGATTTTATTTATGATAATTTAGGTTTTATGAGAATCTACATGAAACCACAAGGTCAAGAGGCCGATATGGTAGAACCGATGATTGTGAAAGATACAAGTACTGTAGAAAATATTTGTAATTCACTCCACCGGGACTTTGTAAGAAAGTTTCGATATTCCCGAGTCAAGGGCCCTAGTGCTAAATTTGATTGGCAGAGAGTCGGTTTGGATCATCGATTAAAAGATGGTGACATTATTACCATAATTGTGCGAAGATAGTAAATCACTGCATATAATAATCCTACCTTACCAAACACCCATATCCATTTTTGCATCTTCTGATGCATGTATTTTAGGATCCCAGCGAGGGCTCCAAACTAAATTTACATGCGCTGAATCGATATCATTCACCGTAAGAATTGCCCTATGTGCTGCTGCCATTATTTCGGGAGCTACCGGACAACCAGGGGAAGTCAAAGTTAAATCTATTTCACAATGTAATACACCTTCTTTCTTTTCAATTCTCACGTCATAAACTAAACCAAGTTCAACTAAAGAAATGCCTAATTCTGGGTCTTCAACTTGTTGTAGAGCATCATATACATCTATTTCTTCTGGCATGGTCACACCTCTTCAGACATTGCACTAGCAGTTTCTTGAACCTTCTTAAACATGTTTCTAAACCCATTTGCCCTACTGGGAGTAAGCGCTTGATCTAAACCCATTTCAATAGTAAATTTTGGAGAGAATTCTGCAACTTCTTTTGGACTAAGTCCATTTATTGCTATAGCAGTTATGGCAAGGAGGCCTTGGACAATTTGTGCATCTGCTGTTCCCCTCATATGAAATCCACCTGACTCATCCAAATGGAATTTAGCATGTGCTTCTGATTGGCAACCATGAACTTTAGTATCATCATCCCACTCGTCTTGAGGTAATTCATCAATTTCTTTTGCCCAGTCATATAGCATTTCATAACGCTCCATCGGATCAAAGACATCCTTGAATTCATCAATTATTTCTTGCAATTTCTCTGGCCAATTACCTGGTCCGTATGACATGCTAACACCTATGCAAATCTCTCTACTACTTTTCTCAAATGCTCTACAAATGCTTCTGCTTCATCCATAGTATTGTAAAGATAGTATGATGCACGATTTGTTGCTGCAATACCTAACTTTCTCATCAGTGGTTGTGCACAATGATGTCCAGTACGAACTGCAAAACCACCTGCATCTAGGAAATGTGCTAAATCTTCTGCGTGCATCGTATTATGTAAAAATGATACAACTCCACTACAATCGGGGTTGTCATGATTTCCATATACAGTTATTCCTGGTATATTCGAAATCTCCTTTGCAGTCCAAGATGCAAGTTCATTACAATGCTGATGAACGCTGTGCATATCCCATTGAGATAACCAATCTATTGCAGCACCCCAGCCTACTGCTTCTGCTATTTTTGGAGTTCCTGCTTCGAATTTGTAAGGCCCATCTTGATATGTTGCATATTCCAGAAATACCTCTTTAATCATGTCTCCTCCCGACATAAAGGGTTTCATCTCCCCCATGACTTCTTTGGCAACCAATAGGCAACCAATACCAGTAGGACCACACATCTTGTGTGCACTAATAGATACAAAATCTGCTCCACACCCATCAAATCCTATTCTATCATGTGGTGCAGCCTGTGCGGCATCAATCAATACTTTAGCACCATTCTCTTTAGAAATTTGAATTATTTCTTCAATCGGATTTCTTGTTCCGAGAACATTGCTAGTATGAACAACCCCCACTAATTTTGCACCATCAATACTTGCTCTTAGAATTTCCATATCTAGTTCGAATTTTCCAATATCAACTGGAACAAATCTAATCTCAACACCTATTTCTTGTTGCAATATTTGCCACGGAACGATATCTGCATGATGTTCCATTTCAGTTAATACAATTACATCGCCTTTCTTCAAATTAGCTCTAGCCCATGCGAATGCTACAAGATTGATTGCTTCAGTAGTACCAGATGTAAATATAACCTGATCTCTATTTGTTCCAAACCAATCTGCAACCTTTTGCCTACCTGCCTCATATGCATCAGTTGCTTCTCCTGCTAATGTATGAACTGCTCTATGTACGTTAGAATTATATTCTTCATAATACCTAGCCATGGCATCAATTACTTGTTTTGGTTTTTGAGTGGTTGCAGCATTATCGAGATAGACTAAATTTCTACCACTAGGCAACACTCTATTTAAAATTGGAAAATCAATACGTGCCTCAGTTGCATCTATTGCACGTCCATTTGACTCCATCGCAATCAACACTCCCAGAGTACACGAGTCTATCAATTCATTCGATTGGTTTAACTGATTAATTTGTCCACTAAATAATCTGTAACATGTGTCACTAGTCCAGGAGATCCCATCGAAAGTAATGATTCATTCAAGAATGACTCGACAATCAAGGACTTTGCTCCTTCTTTACTGTGACCCCTACTTTCAAGATAAAATTGATGCTCTAGATCAATGGGTCCATTTGCGGTTCCATGTGCTGCTGAAACATCATCATTCAACACTTCTAATTCTGGTATCGAATCAGCCACTGCATTAGGTGAAAGTAGTAAATTATGGAATAATTGCCCTGCATCTGAACCACTAGCATCCTCCATTATTTTCAGCATTCCCGTTCCTATAGAATTACTATTATCATCACATACTGAATGCCAAAACAATCTACTTTGATTGTCACCAACTACATGTACAATTTCCACATGATTATCTTCATGAGTATCTCCCTGACCTAATGTGGAGCCATTTACTGATAATGATGAGCCCTTTCCAGTCAATTCAAATCTAATATCAGACTTATTTCTAGTTCCTCCGAGTGCCAAAGTCCCAGATCTAACTTGAGAATCACGTGAAATTTCAACTCCATCTACTCTTAACATGACGGTATCATCACTAAGGCCATTTACAAATACATCATTGAAAATTGCTCCCTGTCCGATTATTCCTTCTCTCATTAATCCAACCCATTTACAATCTCCTTCAAATTTACTGACTAATTCGATCATTGAATTTTCACCAATATCAAGTAATACATGCAAACCTGAAACATCGCCTGAAAAATTCGTATGCAATAAAACTGGTTGTGGTAGTCCCAATCCCTTTTTCACTGAAAGTTTAAAGACGCTATCACCCAACACTTCATTCAAAAATACGGGGGATACATTTCCATGCTCAAAATTAACGGTGTTCGATAATTTTTCTAAATCTTCTGGTGTTGCTTTTCCAAAAGAGATCCCCTCTGGCAAGTCACTACCATCTAAAAACGAAATTGTGAATTCGGGTTTGTCAATAATATCAGGTATATCCGATAGATTTCCTGTTGGATGCATTTTTTTCCATGGAGTATACTTCCAAAGATGAAGTGCTTTAGATGGAATATCCAAACTGGAATATGTTGACATTATATCTCCTCAACCGATTGCCCCTTCCATTTCAAGTGCCATCAATTTATTTAATTCAACAGCATATTCCATTGGAAGTTCCCTAGTAAAAGGTTCAAAGAAACCATTTACAATCATTGCAAGAGCCTCATCCTCATCCAATCCCCGAGACATCAAATAGAATAATTGATCACTGGAAACCTTAGATACACTAGCCTCATGTTCTACTTTGCAATTAGGATTTGAAATTTCCATAGTAGGGTAAGTATCCGAACGACTTTCGTCATCCATTAGCAATGCATCACAAATAACATTCACTTTGCAATTTTCTGCTTTACGTGAGACTTGAACGATTCCACGATAAGAACTTCTACCCCCGTCCTTACTAATACTCTTAGATAGAATTTTTGAAGATGTATTTGAGGCCAGGTGGTGTATCTTTGCACCTGCATCTTGATGTTGACCTGTCCCTGAATATGCCACAGAAATTATTTCTGCATGAGAACCTTCGCCTTTCAGAATAACTGCTGGATATTTCATGGTTAACTTTGAACCGATATTGCCATCAATCCATTCAATTGTGGCATTTTTAGCTGCCACTCCTCTCTTTGTTACTAAATTAAAAACATTATTTGACCAATTTTGTACAGTAGTATACCTAATATGACCACCCTCAAGAGCAATCAATTCGACAACTGCTGAATGCAAACTATCCGTGCTGTAACTTGGAGCTGTGCAGCCTTCGACATAATTTATACTACTTCCTTCATCTACAATAATCAAGGTTCTTTCAAACTGGCCCATATTTTTTGCATTTATCCTAAAGTAAGCTAGAACTGGCATTTCAACTTTCACATTTTTTGGAACGTAAATAAATGAACCACCTGACCAAACCGCAGTGTTTAGTGCTGAGAATTTGTTATCAGTATGAGGTACTACACTTCCGAAATATTTTCGAACTATATCAGGATATTCTCTAAGCCCACTATCCATATCAAGGAATACTACTCCTTGGGATTCCAAATCTTCTCTGATACTATGGTAAACTGCTTCTGATTCATATTGGGCAGTGACACCACCTAGCCATTTTTGTTCAGCCTCAGGAATTCCAAGTCTATCGAATGTATTTTTTATATCTTCAGGGACATCATCCCAATCCTTTTCCATCTGATCACTAGATTTCAGATAATATGTTATCTTTTCAAAGTCAATTTGATTTAGCAATTCGGTATTACCCCACTGTGGCATTGGTCTTGACATAAAATGGTGATATGCATTTACGCGTATCTCCGTCATCCACTCAGGTTCATTCTTCAGTTCCGAGATATCCCTCACAACTTGTTCTGAAAGACCTGAGTCAAATCGTATAGTAGAATGCTCAGGGTCATGAAAACCGTACTTGTATTCACCTGGCAAATCATTATCTTGTATCTTATCCGTCATATTATTCGCCACCTTCTAACCATTCGTAGCCGCGTTCCTCTAACTCTAATGCCAACTTTGCATCGCCACTTTTAACTATTTTTCCATCAATCATCACATGAACAAAATTTGGTTTGATATAATTGAGCATTCGCTGATAGTGAGTTATGATTAAACATGCTGAGTCATGAACTATTGCATTAACTCCATCTGCCACTGTTTTCAAAGCATCTATATCTAACCCTGAGTCTGTTTCATCGAGTACTGCCAACGCCGGGTTTACTAATGCCATCTGTAATATCTCAAAACGCTTCTTTTCTCCGCCACTAAAACCATCATTGACATACCTTGAAAGAAAGCTTGAATCGATTTTTAGTTCACTCATTTTCTCTTTAATCTCCATCCGAAATTCTTTGGCAGAAGGCGCGTTTTCACCTCTAATTGCAGAAACTGACTTCCTCAAGAAATTACCAACTTGCAAGCCTGGAATTGATTGTGGATATTGAAATGAAAGAAATAATCCAAGTCTTGCTCTTTCAAATGGTTCTAATTCTTGTAGATTTGATCCATTGAATAGTACTTTTCCTTCCGTAATCTTATAATCAGGGTGTCCCATTAATGTTAACGCCAAAGTTGACTTACCAGAACCATTTCTACCCATAAGAGCATGGATTTCTCCTTGATTGATTTTGAGGTTTATGCCGGATAAAATCATTGACCCAGAGGTCTCAACATGGAGGTTGATTATTTCTAAAATAGGCTGCCACATCATGTCACCTTGATGTCGCCCTCAAAACACTTCTTTATCAATATTCATAATGCCAATGCACTCAAATGATTCAACTATGACAGCCCACTATGTCCGAAGATGAGTTCGAGGATTTGGTAGAAAAATATCGAAGCGAAACCATCGACTCAATTGAAAGTGAAGCAGTGGACAGAATCTCTGAAAATTTGGACCATGATGAAGAAGAAAGGTTAAAATCACTATCTCTAATTGAGTTATCTGCAGATTTCAATAATGAAAATAGTGAATTTGTAAGAGCATTGTATGCTAGATTAGGTGCAGTAAGAAGTGCACTTGTTGGGCATGGAGGGGGTATCATAACTTTGGATGTTGAAAATCCAAAAGATATAGACGGACTTGCTTTAACTTTGACATTAGATGGTGCATGTATTGCATGTGGTGCAGCACCTGGCACATTGATTGGAATTCAGAAGGATTTGGAAAGTGATAAAGAAATTTCAAAAATCAAATATTCATCTGAACTCTTAGATAGTTTTGGAGAATTAGGAAAAGAATTTCTTCTGAGCCAAACTAACCTTGAATTTGTATAGAGGTGTAAATTTGTTTGAAATATTGAAAAGAGATGGGAGGGCAAGAATAGGCCAATTAAAAACACCCCATGGGATTCTGAACACACCTGCTTTGCTACCTGTTGTTAACCCCAATGTACTCACAATTACACCAAAAGAAATGGAAGAAAAATATGGAATTGAAGCCTTAATTACGAATTCATATGTCATATGGAAAACTGATAAGTTAAAAGAAAAGGCAGAAAAAGAAGGTGTTCATGAATTATTGGAATACAATGGGTGTGTGATGACTGATTCTGGAACTTTCCAACAATATGTGTACGGAGATATAGATGTTTCACCAGAAGAAATTATTCACTTTCAGAAGAAAATAGGTGTTGACATCGCAACAATGATGGATATTTTCGGAAGACCTGACATGGATCGAAAAGAATTAGAATATGCAGTAGAAGAAACCAATTCCAGAGGAATAGATGCATTGAAGTTATCAAATGGAACTATGCTTAATGGCCCAATACAGGGTGGTGTGAAATGGGATTTAAGGAAGAAAAGTGCACAATTGATGGGGAAGGGTGATTTTGCAATTCATGCCATAGGTGGGGTTGTTCCTTTAATGGAGCAACAAAGATATCTGGAATTATCAAAAGTAATTTTATCATCTAAACCGTATTTACCACCTAATAGGCCAGTGCACTTATTTGGATGTGGACACCCTATGCTATTCCCACTAGCCGT
>CAYSJV010000050.1:0-13663 GCA_964431435.1 uncultured Candidatus Poseidoniales archaeon | reverse complement strand
TATTCAACCGGGTCTTTTTCACCTAGTTTGTGGAATGCTAAGATACGTTCAATGACATCACCCGATTTTCCACTTGCTTTACCATCAATACTATGATTATAGCTAAAACTAGTAAAAGAAAATATTATCTGAAAATCGAGACCGAGTTTTGAGATGGATTCTTTTGCATCTAGTAGTATTGTATATTTGTCACCATCAATATATGGTAAATAAAGATGGACTTTTTCAGAATTCCAATTCCCTAATTCGAATGCGCCCATGAGTGAATCATAAAATTCAGGTCTACAATCAGGATATATTGCATGGTCACCTGAATGTACACCTAGGCATATTTTTGTATTTTCATTTGTTTTCTCTACCCTACTAAGTGCATGGCCGTAAATAATTGATGAGAATATTGCATTTCTGTTTGGAACTACGGTTTGTTTCATTTGCTCTTCTTCATAGTGTCCTTCTGGCATAGCAATGTTTTCATTGATTAATGCAGAGTGAAATGAATCCATGGCTGATGTTAGATCGACTATGATATGTTCGACAAATATGTTGTTTTCTTGGAGGTAATCCATGTTTGCTTTTGCCCGTTCTAATTCTAACCTATGTTTTTGCCCATATTCAAAAGAAATTGCAGTGACAGTTTCACCCATTGCTAGCAGATGCATCAATAGGGCTGTACTATCCATCCCACCTGATAACGCCATTACCGAGTGCCCCATATTATCTCACATCCATCCATTTGTGTGTTTGTAGGGAAAGTATCCACTCGGGATTTTGTAATACTTTTTCCATTGTTGTGCGAAAGTTCGCACCATTCCATTCTATTGATTCAGATTCAAAGTAGCAAGGTTGTAGGTATAAATTTTCAAACCCAGGTATCAAACTGTCGTACATTGATAGATCTTGACCTACATATACTACTTTTAATTCATCACCTTTTCTTTGTTTAATGGATACATCTGGATAAATTTGGTCCTTAGGGGAAACACAAATCCAATCAACTAAACCCTCTTCCAATTCAATAGTCCCATTTGTTTCAATTGCAAATTGATATCCTTTTTTTTGCAAGATTCTGCGTAATGGCCAAAGATCCTGTAATGCAGGTTCACCACCAGTTAGTACAACTCTGTCACAATCCCATTTTTCCAACACCTTGCATATTTCTGAAATACTCATGTCTGTCCACTCATCAAATTCCGTATCACACCATTCGCAGCGGAGGTTGCATCTACCAAACCTAATGAATATCGAAGAAGTCCCTGCGTGTACTCCCTCGCCTTGTATTGAATGAAATATTTCTACTATTGGATATTCGAAATCAGTATCACTTGTCACAAAATCACCTATTCTGTACGAATCAATTGTAGAAGTTCTGAACGTGCTTCAGGTTTGTCGAAAAACACTCCTTTCATACTACTTGTAACCATCACTGCCTCAGGTTTTTTAGCACCTCTACATGACATGCACATGTGCTTCGCTTCTACAATTACAGCAGCACCTAGCGGGCTTAGTATTTCCATCAATGTCTCAGCAGTTTGTTTTGTGATCCGTTCTTGATTTTGCATTCTTCTTGCATATACTTCTAGTAACCTTGCCAATTTAGAAATCCCAACTATTTGTTCAGTAGGAATGTATGCAATGTGTGCTTTACCTGTAAATGGGAGTAAATGGTGTTCGCATGTAGAGTGGAATTCTATGTCTTTGAGAAGAACTATTCCATCATAACCCTCTGAGTTAAATCTTGCATCTAATATTTCATGTGGATTCATATCATAACCTGCAAAAATCTCTCCCCAAGATTCAACAACACGTTTTGGTGTATTCACAAGCCCTTCTCTATTTCCTCCATCTTTCTCAATATATGAAAGCAATTTTGATACAAGGCCTTCAGCTTCTTCCCTACTTATCATGACTTATCCTCCTTCTTCATTCTTCCATGTCTCGAATCAATTTCATCTAAATGGTCAAGCATTTTTCTACAGGCAGTTCTAATTGCGTCTGCAACACTAATGAATTTCTTAGTGTCTCCAACATGAACTTTCAAATCATCTAGCAACTCTTTTGGCATGTCTAGGCTTATTTTCGGCACATCTTCTGCTGATATTCATCATTCATATAGTATTCGTATAATAATACTGAGCGAATATTAACTAATTGATTCAACTAAGTCTTCTCTGTTAAACTGTCTTGATGCATACCATGCTGCGATTAGAGCGTAGGATAAACTGCTTAGCGACCATAGTAATACATGCTTCACAATTACTTGGCCAAGAAATAATTCACGCATTGCCAGCAATATATTCACTACGGGAATTATGAACCAGATACTCTCTATCCCTTCTAAATTTATGAATTGCGCTAGCATTGCAGGGAATACAAAGATCAAGATCATTGGTCCTAATACTGATCCTGCTTCTTTTACACTCCTACTCCTAATTGCAATTGCAATTTCAAATGCTACTACCATTGTTGCAAACAGGAGAATACCCATAATCATTAGTATTAAGGCACTAGCTGAAATTTCAGGAATTTGAAATAATGTCGCTGATCCAGATAACAAAAATGTAATTGCAAACAATAATCCAAGTATCTGCAGAAATACCCCTGTTGCTGCAATCACCGAAACTGCCAACCATTTGCCGAGTAGTAATTCAAATCTTGAGCAGGGGGCAGTAAGTAGTGCCTCTAGTGTACCTCTTTCACGTTCTCCAGCAGTCATATCTATCGAAGGCTGAATTGCAGATGTAGCAGTCCAAATTGCAACGATCATTGGTATGAAAAGTGATAGTACGAATCCGGCTTGTTCACCTACTGTCGCTACGTCTGAATCACTTTTTGTTCCATTCCACTGTAGTGGTTCAAGTGTTGCATCAGGATCAAGCCCTGCACCAACTAGCGTATCTTCAATCAGTTTCGTTTCCCACCCGTCTAAAATTTCATTGACCCTCGAATAGGCTTCACTCGATAGTTCAGATGTGGAATCGTGGAGTATGGCATATTGCCAGATAGTAGTGTTGTTGGAATCACTTGAATGTAGTCGCAATATTGCGTTTATTTCTCCACTCCTAATACGTTCAATATCTTCGCCTGGAATTGACAGGTTAATGGCGGCCCCAGTAGGCAAATCTTCTATTGTATAGTTTAGTAAATTGCCTTCAAAACCATCATTCAACTCTAAGGGTATTTCAGAAGATTCAGATTGGATCACAATAGTTAGTGTATTTGCTTCTCTTTCGGCCATTTCGGATTGAAGTACTAATGGTACTGCTACAAAAATAAATGGGAATAATAACAACGGAATTAATACAATTGCAACCAAAGTTCTCCAATCTCTGATGAAATCGACTAATTCCTTTGCGGTAATCGCCCTTACTCTTCTCCAACTTTGAACTAAACTACTCACTTTCTTCACCTCCAGATCTTCTTTTGATTGGGGTGAGTAATTTCTTCCAAAATTTGGAAATAACACCTTCATCCGAATTTGAAAAATCCTGCCTTGCAGAATCAGAAGTCATCTCCACATATGCATCTTCGAGATTGCCACCCTCTACATATGAAATTAACTCATCTGGCGTTCCATCTGCACGTAATTGTCCGTTGTGTACAATTAGTATCCTGTCACAGACTTGTTGTGCCTCTGCCAAATTGTGTGTACTGTAAATAACAGTACCTCCTTCTTCTTTTAATTTCTGAACCAATTTTCTAACCATTCTGGCACTTGTAACATCTAATCCCGCTGTAGGCTCATCCAAGAGTAGTATGTCAGGACCATGAACTAATGCTCTGAGGAGGGCTGTTTTTTGCCTCATACCCTTACTAAAACCTCTTGTATGCCTTGAAAGTGAATCAGTGAAACTCAATGCATCTGCAAACATTGCAACACGACTCCAAGCAACATCATCATTTATTCCATGCAATCTCGCATGATATCTTATATTCTCCCATGCTGTTAACCGATAGTACAATCCAGTGGCCTCAGGAACAACCCCAAATCTGTGCCTCATGCTATGTGCGGGGGAAGTCCCCCCTCCTTCTTGGTGGAATGCCACAGTGCCATTTGTTGGTTTGTAAAGTCCAGATAATATCCTTAGCAATGTTGTTTTTCCTGCACCATTCCCGCCTACTAGGCCAATGACATCTCCTTTGTGTAGATCAAAACTGACATTTTCAAGTGCCATTATCTGACCAAATCGCTTAGTTAAACCCTCAACACTGACAATTTTGTCAGACATATAATCACCTATTGTCCCCGTTCAGAAAGCTCTACCAACACTCCGCCAGTGCTTTTTGGATGTACAAAAGCAATCATGCAATTATGGGCTCCTTTTCTTGGTAACTCATCAATTAATTCAACATGATTTGCCTTTAAATGTTCAAGTAATTTTCCTAATCCCTTAACTTCTAGGCAAACTTGTTGTATCCCCGTACCTCTTTTTGCTATGAATTTCCCAATGGGTGTATTTTCAGACGTAGGTTCCAATAATTCAATTTTTGTTTGTGAGATATGCTTATCAAATTCAAAAAACCTAATTTTCACACCTTGATCTTGGACTAACTCGTCTTCAGAATTACAATTCATCCCTATGATTCTCCAAAATGTGCTTGCTTTTTCTAATTAATTGTTTGCGATACCAATGTGATCAACACCCAATACTCTGAATTCATCGTTATCTGACATATAATCACCTAAAACCCACTTGGGGCACGATATGTCCCATATACTTCTTTCATGGTTGCCATGATTTCACCAAGTGTACAATTTACAGAAACTGCATGTTTAATCACAGGAAATAAATTTTCATTTGAATCAACAGCATTCCTTATTTGAAGAAGAGCAGCATTGCATTTTGTTTCATCTCTCTTATTTCGTAATTCTGCCAACTTTTTCTTTTGATTTTCTTCGATGTTTAAATCTGCAACTGGTGTATTAAATTCTTCATCTTTATCTTGTTTGGCATGATTTACACCGATAATTTTTCTTTCTCCAGAATCAACATCTGTGATATGTTTCCATGCTACGTCGTGAATTGCCCTTTGCTGAAATCCAAGCTCTATGGCTTTCAAAGCACCACCTTTCTCATCTATTTTTTCTATCAGTCCTCTAGCATCTGCTGCTATTTTTTGTGTCAATCCCTCGACAAGATATGAGCCTGCCAAGGGATCAGCCACACTGGCAACACCAGACTCTTCAGCAATTATTTGTTGGGTTCTTAGAGCAACTGTTGCGCTTTTTTCTGTCGGTAAGCCTAATGCCTCATCATAAGAATTTGTATGAAGGGACTGTGTCCCCCCACATACCGCAGCTAATGCTTGAATAGTTACTCTAGATATGTTGTTTAATGGTTGTTGTGCAGTTAATGATACCCCTGCAACCTGTGTGTGAAAACGCATCATAGTACTTTTTGGATTTGAGGGGTTATATCTTTCAGTAACCAACTCATTCCATAATTGCCTTGCAGCCCTAAATTTCGCAATCTCTTCAAAAAAGTCATTATGGCAGTTGAAGAAGAATGATAATCTCGGAGCAAAATCATCAACGTCAAGCCCACATCTTAATGCAGCATCAACATATTCAAGAGCGTTTGAGATGGTGAATGCGATTTCTTGAACAGCAGTAGAACCAGCCTCTCTTATGTGGTAACCACTTATGCTAATTGAGTTCCATTTAGGTATGTGTTGTGAGCAATACTCAAAAGTATCTGTTATTAATTTCATACTTGGTTTTGGTGGGAACACGTATGTTCCTCTAGCAATATATTCTTTCAAGATGTCATTTTGAATAGTCCCTCTCAAATCATCCATTGCAACACCCTGCTCTTCACCTACTTGTGCGTACATTGCGAGCAAAACAATTGCAGGAGAGTTTATTGTCATGGAAGTGGAAATATCTGCTAAATTAATTTCATCAAATAACTCTCTCATGTCGGATATTGAATCTATGGCCACACCGACCTTCCCTACTTCACCTTCGGACAGTGAATCATCTGAGTCAAGGCCTAGTTGTGTAGGTAAATCAAAAGCCACGGATAGACCTTTTTGTCCTAGATCCAATAGCATCTTAAATCTATTATTTGTTTGTTTGGCAGAACCAAAACCTGCATATTGGCGCATGGTCCATACCTTGGAGCGGTACATGTCTGGATGAATCCCACGTGTATACGGTGCATTCCCAGGTAGCGTGATTTTCTGAGGGTCAAACCCCTGACTTTCAGCCCACAATTCGTCAGCAACTTCAGGTAATTCTATGCCACCTAATGTACGCTTTCCAGATTTGGAATTCGATGGACTCTGCTCCCCCATAGTTGTGAGATGCGCCGTCATGGTCTAAATTTTGTCTACGATTTTCTTGCAAACCAGTATTAGTGGTGGTGTCCGCCTGGTCCGTGGACATGCCCATGAGCCAACTCATCCTCACTTCCATCTCTTAATTCTAGTACTTCTACACTGAATTTCAAATGTTTTCCTGCAAGTGGGTGATTAAGATCGACACTGATAGTCTCTTCATTAATTTCCTTGACTACAAACGGTATTTGTTGACCGTCTTCCAGCTCTGCAAACAGCATCATCCCTATTTCTATTCCTTCAGGGAATTCAGCCTTAGGCATTTCCTTAATTCCATCCGAAACATGTTCACCATATGCTCTTGCAGGCTCAAGTAAAAATTCTCTTTTTTCACCCTTCTCGGCACCCATCATTTCTTCATCAAAACCAGATATCATTTGTCCATACCCTGAAAGGTAAACCAATGGTTCATCTCCTGTATTTTCATCAACAATTTCTCCAGTTTCTTTCATTTCAACTTTATATTTCACACTTACTACAGTTCCTTTTTCTATTTTCATACGTTTCACCTTTTTGTAGAATACTTTTTCATTAGTACATTTAATTTTTCAGCCATGGCTTCAGGAATGATGCCAAGTTCAACTTTTTCTGCAATAAACTCCTTTGCCTCACCCACACCCATCCTTTCACCTTTGGCCCAAATTTGGCCTAAAATGTTTGAGCGATGTTCTTCATCTATAGCGAATTCATCAAGCATATTTTTTACATCAACCTTGTATTCAAGGTATTTTCTTCTGTTGAATTTACTTACTTTTGGTTGACGTCCACCGCCAGTCTTCTGATTCCTACCCTTTCTACGTGGTGGGCCTGGCTTCTCTTTGTTTTTATTTTCCATCAAGTTCTCTTTTGCTTTATCACTCAATTGATTTGCATTTTGATCCGAAATTTGCTCAACACCAAATAGCATTGCACCAGCAGCCACAGTTTTATCGGAAACTAACTCAACCTTTTCTGGCACAACCTCCGAAACAGGTGGTGTCTCCTTCTCTATTTCAGGAGTATCTGGTACCACAACCTCCTCTTTCTTTGCCTCCTCTTCACGTTGAACTACCATCTGTTTTCTTACGGCAGCAGCATCAATCTTGTTTGTCTTTTCAGGAATACTTCTAGGTGCGGGTTTTGGTGCAACTTTTCGTTTAACTTTCGAAGAAGGGGATGCTGATTTTAGAAACGGATTACTCGGTTCAACATCTCTTCGCCTCCTCAATAAACCACTCCCTGTGATACGGTGCCGTCAAAGCCCTTTGATAAACTATTCATTGTAAATGGGCATTATGTCCATGCTATTGCGGTATGGTCTGTACGCAGATATTGTAAAATCGCACTATTTTCAAGCTCTGTGATTTCCCCACTATTCAATTGTAGCCTGCCTAGAACTGCAATCATTGAACCATTGTCTACACAAAACTTCTTTGCAGGTACATATGAATTACCACCTCTACTTTTTGCCATTATATCACACATCTCTCTTAATCTCTCATTACAGGCGACGCCTCCACCCAATAATAGCTCTGATTTCCCTGTATGTGCCATCGCTCGCTCGGCAACTTCAACGCATGCAGCAAATGCATGCTCCTGTAGACTCCAACTTACAGCATCTAGGGACTTTCCTCTTTTTACTAAAGATACTGCTGCATTCAATAATCCTGAGAAAGAAAGGTCCATCCCATGAACTGCATAAGGCAATTCAAGACCATCTAATTTGCTTTCTGTGTTTTTCCCAGTCCAATCTAAAGACATGGTTTCAATTTTAGGTCCACCTGGAAACGCAATACCATGTTCCCTTGCAAATTTGTCCAGCATGTTACCTATCCCGATATCTAGGGTTTCACCAAGAACCCTATATCTTCCTTCTAATTTTGCAATAATTTGTGTATTCCCTCCAGATGCATAAAGAAGAACAGGATCATCACACCCACATTGTTGTCTTCCTATCTCTATATGCGCAACGCAGTGATTCACACCAATCAATGGAACTCCCCATGAAGATGACAATGTTCTAGCTACAGAGGCCCCTACTCGAAGACAGGGTCCTAAACCAGGCCCCTGTGAAAATGCAACAGCCATAATATCATCAGGGCCAATTGAATTGTTTTCAAACAATTTACTCAATAAATCACCACATATTGTTGCGTGGTGTTCTGCAGCTTCCCTTGGATGTATACCGCCTTCCACAGGTCTAACAAATTCTGAGCAGGGATCTAGAGGCTCTCCTTCCTCTGTACAAAGTCCGAATGAGAATGTATGTGCAGTGGACTCTATACCTAGTATATACATCTCCTTTGCATCATTAGGCATAGTACCACCGGGTAATGCTGAAGGGGTGCATCTTTTCAATACTGATGTATGTCCGCCAGTTGTGCGAACACTTTTGGTTAATGTGGGCCCAGTCGCTCATATGGATTGGGGTAGTCCTGAAATGCCCCTTACTGGTGCGGAAATGTCAAGCACTGATGAACTTGTAAGTGAACCTGGAAGTGCAATATTAATCGAGAATGGAATCATATCAAAAATCAGCAGTACAGATGAACTTATTTCTGATTATGCACCAGATTTCAGGCAATCGACATCTACAAAACCAACCAAAGTCGATATTGATTCTGACACACAGGTCTTTGACATATCTGGCTTATCGATAGTACCGGGTTTTGTAGATGCTCATACACATTTACTTTGGGCAGGAGATCGCTCTCAAGAATTAAGATGGAGACTAAATGGACATAGTTACAAGGATATTGCAAATATGGGTGGTGGAATTGGGTACACAGTATCAGAGACGAGGAAATCCACAACATCGGATTTGTACAAACTTGGTTTGGCTCGATTAACTTCAGCGTTATCACATGGTACAACAGCCATGGAAGTAAAAAGTGGATATGGCCTTAGCACAGAGTCGGAATTAATGCTTCTAGAATGTGCACACAAACTGAGTTTAGATGAGAAGTCACCTTCTCTTGACCTAACATGGTTGGGAGCACATGCAGCACCCCCTGGCGCCGGTGATGCTAATACCCGTCGAAAAAAGTACGTTGAAGAAATACTTTCGGAACAGATACATGCAGTAACAGAACAAGGTCACGCACATTCTGCAGACGTGTTCTGCGAACCAGGTTGGTTCACACTCGAGGAAACAGAACAAATCTGCTCGGCCGCCAAAGAGAATGGATTGGCAATCAGACTCCATGTGGACGAATTTGAAGATGGAGGGGGCGCGGGACTTGCAGCGAAATTAGGAGCTGTTACTGCTGATCATGCCCATTACTCAAATGATGAAGGGCGTGAGGCTTGTGCACAGGCTGGCACATTTCAAGGGTTTCTCTTAGGAACCCCTTATGTGATGGGTGAGAATCATTGGCCACCTATTTCACAATGTATTGACGAGGGATGGCCGTGGACAATTGCAACTGACTATAATCCAAATTGTCAAATATTGAGTATGCCTTTCATTGGTAGTATTGCATCACAGCAATTAGGAATCGACCCGCTTACCACACTTGTTGCAGCAACTCGCAACCCTGCTTTAACAGTGAATCACAGACGAGGACTAAGGCACGGCGTTATTGCTGAAGGAGCCGCAGCTTCACTCAACGTATTGAGAAGTGAGCATTGGGAATCATGGTGTCAGACTCCCGGACAAAATCCACACCACTCAACTATGATGGATGGAAAGTGGGTTTCAGGAGCATTCCTGAATAATGGTGAATAGACGAATATATAGATAGTTAATTTATTAGACTAAATAAAAGGTGGAAATGGGTAATTCAGTGGTAGTATGTTATTGGAGACAATTGTATGTTCAGGTATTCTTGGTTCTGAAAAGAATCTATTTCGTATGCTTAAAGCAAGACAAAAATTCAGGAAGCGATGCTCAGGTTGTTTAGGAGCATGGGTTGTAAGTTCTTCTGACCGTCAACCAGTGTACCTTGTGCAATCAATTTATGCAGATAGAAAATCCTGGAAGTCAATCTCTGAAAAAATTAAAAATGAGATTGATGAAAAGGATGGTGGATTAGAATCACATTTCTCAGCTCCACCCTTAGTTGGTATGTTTGATCTAAATCGTGAAGTTGCACGCTCAGAATTCGGAATTTCGGATAATTGACATTATTATGCCAAAATACGCGCATATATTGTGCGTATAATCGGGGTTATACGAAAAAGGCATATTTTTGGCACAAATATTGTACAATACAAACTACCAAATTAATAGTTTAGAATTGAACGCAGTACCACGTTTTCACCATGCCCAAATTCTGCTATAGCCCGTTTCTCCCTAAATTCTATGTTAGAATAGGGGGTATTTAGCAAAAATTAGAGACTTTTGAATCTCAGTATCCGCAGTTTTCATATTTACCATATACATCAGGTGTTTGAGCGACATGAGTGAATATGAGGGTTTTTGTTTAAAATGCAAAACTTACGGCCCAGTGACTGATCCTAAATTGCATACAATGAGTAATGGTCGTACAAGAGTAGCTGGGACCTGTAGTATGGATGGGTGTAGCGGAAAAATTTCTAAGATAGTAAGTTAGGCAATTTCTATTGTTTACCGATTTGGATATATACAGTCTCTGTGTCAAGAGGTACAGCGGGCTCGTGGTCTAGGGGTTATGACGTCGCCTTGACATGGCGGAGATCGCAGGTTCAATTCCTGCCGAGCCCATTACCCTTCACAAAAGCGCAAGTTCTGTGAATATCTCCGGTCACCCCTACCTTCAACGGGGAAAATACCTGGTTTTCTGTAGCAATGAGTGCGCAGCACAGCGATTATGCCTAGGGGAAAGATGTTTTTCTCCTGATGTCGCATAACCCTGATTATGCGACATCACCCGAATTATGGAGTAAATCAGGCATTTCGAAGACACCCACAAGTGCTGGCCCCGACATACATGCCTCTAGACCCCCATCCCTTGCATCATATCTTTTCTGGACGCGTTCACTGCTACCAGACCAAGCCTCTTCATCTGAAAAGATGGAATGGCTAAGCAAGACAGATGTGCCATCAATGGCCTCTCCAACCACCGATGACAAACAACCCTTTAGTGTCCCCCGGTATTTTGCCCGGGTCTCTAAAAGTCGACGCAAACGAACTTCCGACCCCATCCGAGCCGTGCAGACAACAATTTCAACAATCATTGAATATCACCTAATAAATCGGGGATTGTTTCTTTAGGGATTAGCGACAATATCAAATTAATTACCCCCTCTCATGTATGATTGACCCGCCTGCCATCACCAATTCGAAAGGTGAGGTCCCAGGGGTCTGTGAAAACAATTCCCAATGCGGGCCCCTAATTACGGCAACATCTGCTCGCATTCCAGGAACCAGTCTCCCACTCCCTGACGCTAGCGATGTCGCTGGATTATGAGTACATGCTATTGCGGCATTAAGTGGATCGACCCCCATTCTCTGTACCGCTAAACTCGCAATGAATGCCAGAGACTTAATCCTGCAGTTTGGATTATAATCAGTTGCTAAACCCCATGCCCATCTGTTTTCTGAACATGTAGATGCAGGAGGCAGGGACATTTCTCCCAGCACATGTGGAGTACCTGGAAGAAAAGTTTGCAAAACTCCACTTTCTTGACAGGATGCGCGAGACTCCAACGATGAATGGTGTGCATGATCTGCTGAATTGGCCCCCAATTCTGCTGCTAGGCCTGCACCACCACCGTCACAAAATTCATCCACGTGTAACCTCAGATTCAAACCACTTCTGAGACCTGCCCGCGAAATCATCTCAGTATCCTCTAAATCGAACCACCCTGGTTCACAAAACACGTCAAGAGAAGAAGCGATTCCTTGCTCAAGAACGGCAGGCAGTTGTTCAGAAATTAAGTGATCTACATACTCCTTCCGCTGCAAATCACGTGGTCGGTCTGATTCGCTTGGCGGGAGATCATGAGCACCCAACCATGTCGCATGAATTTCTTGTGGGGTGTGTTCAGAAGCCTCATGAATTCCTGACAGCAAACTCAGTTCTGATTCCACATCCAACCCGTAGCCACTTTTTGCCTCGACAACGCAAGTTCCATGTTGGCCCATCACAGCCAAGCGCCTTTGGGCTTCGCGAACCAAATCGGCATATTTCGCCGACCTCGTTGCACCTACGGTGGAATGTATGCCGCCACCTGCACTAGCGATTTCAGAATACGTCATCCCAGCATGCCGCATGGAAACTTCCCTTGAACGGTCACCAGCCCACACAAGGTGGGTGTGTGAATCGACCAAACCCGGCATTACTGCGCTACCCTCAAGACGACGAATTTCGCAATCCCCAATCAGATCAATTCGAGAGCCATATCTCGGTAAATAAGCATCACCGAGAACATTCTCAACCACATCATCGAGAGGCCCGGATTCTATGATCATTCCATCTTCAAAGGCGAGGGCCCACTCACCCGCACCCGAAATGTTTGTTCCGCGCTCTGCCAGTCCCGCGTGCAATACCCCTTCCTGCAATCCCGAGAGATGTACAACGGGTCCGCAGTCGACCCAGAGCTGCTTCACGAGTCGTGGAAAGGCGCAGGGCATATGAGTATGGCCTTGCGCCCAACTAACGTGATGGAGCAAGGGGCAGTGCTTGGGATCGAATCGACAGCCCATACGTTTTCAATTGGCTGGGTTGATCAAAAAGGGGTGCCTAGGCGCTCTGTATCATCTGCTGTTCGGCCATTAGAAGGGGGGATACACCCACGTGAGGCAGCCGACCATCATGCAAGCGTAGCTGGTAAGTTACTTGAGGAGTTACATGAAGGCAGTGAACCCATTGATGAGCCTATTGTCGCCATTGCATTCAGCCAGGGACCTGGAATGGCACCCTGCCTTCGTGTAGGTGCAATGGTTTCGCGCGCACTTTCGAGTGAATTAGGGGTCCCCCTGATTGGAGTTAATCACTGCGTCGCCCACATTGAAATTGGGCGCCGATTATGCAACGTCCAAGACCCCGTGCTACTCTATGTTTCAGGGGGCAATACGCAGGTGATTGCTCGCTTGTCGGGAAGATATAGGGTGTTGGGTGAAACACTCGATATCGGAATCGGAAACATGCTGGATAAATTTGCCCGTAATCAGGGAATTCCATTCCCAGGGGGTCCAAAAATCGAGACACTGGCAGACGCGTGGACTTCCAATAACCCGGAGGCTGATATCAGCGACTTTGAGCTCCCATATCCGGTTCATGGGATGGATCTGGCATTTAGCGGAATAATGACTTCCGCAGAACGGCTATTATCGATGGGAAGGCCGCTTGAGGGAGTGGCTTGGTCAATTCAAGAACATGCTTTTGCAGCGTGTATTGAAGTTGCTGAACGGGCGATGGCACAT
>CAYSJV010000049.1:0-14110 GCA_964431435.1 uncultured Candidatus Poseidoniales archaeon | reverse complement strand
TGTTCAAATCAGGGCAGGCCCATCTTATTGCCCTATTGCTGAAATTGTACGTTTGTGTTTTGAGGATAAATCGCATAGGCTAAAATTCCTCAATAATTACAACTACTTAGAATAAACTCACTTAATAATTTTAATCACCCTTTGTCGAAGCGGCCATAAAGTAAGTACTACTCAGAGGGGTTATGCGTACCACACGTTTTCTAGCCATTTTGCTAATGATATTATTGACTGCATCTACGTTAACACCATCACTACTTTTTGTTGGTGAGGCAAAAATAGTTGTAGATAAAGACGAAACATGGATAAATCAAGTTACATTGAATGATAATCTAACAATAATTAGTGGTGCAGAATTGACACTTTCTGCAGGAACTCATTTAGAAATTTCTGGAGATCATTGGATTGAAGTTGGCGGTGTGCTAAGAATAGAAGGAACTCAAACTAATCCAGTTATAATAAACAGTAGTGTAACACCATTTCAATATGTCAATTCAACAGGTCATGTTTATTCTTATGGTTCAGCAGGGTTATGGGAAGGGATAAATGTAGTCGGCGGAGGTTCGGTGATTATCTCTAATGCCACAATTGAAAACGCAAGAAGTGCTTTTGAAATTGCAGCATCAGCAACTGGAACTTTTACCAACGTAACAATGTCAACAAGTTATCGAGGCATAGGAAATTCTGGTATAGTAGATGTGTATGAAGTAAGTTGCGTTGATATTAGTTATGATTGTATATACAATAATAATGACTTAACTGTTGATATACTTTCAGTTACCTCTTCTACAACTGCAATATCACAATCTAGTACAACAGCATCTGTAACAAATATTTCTGTTATTGATTCTGGAGTTGCGTTTAGATTTGAGGACGGTTCAGGAGGAGATTTTTCTGATTTATCATTAACAAACGTATCTTCTGGATTACAATTTTCTGGAACTAATTCGGGAACAACCATTCAGTCAATTGATGGTGATGGGATAAGACTCTTAGCAAATCCTGGTTCGAGTTCGGGCTATTCTGTTTCAGATGTAACTGCAATTAATGTTGAAATTGCTTTACTTAGTAATGATTTAGTTGATTTTACAATGAGTGATGCATCAATTACTGGAGATGGAGGAGAGGTTGTTGCAGTCCAAGCTGATAATGAAGGAACGTTGACATTGAATCAGGTAGATTTACTTGGATATTCAAATGGGATTTCATTAACTGGTTCAGGAACACACAACCTAAATGATGTAAATATTTCAGCAACGAATAGAGCATTAGTTGCTAGTGGAACAGGCACACTTAATGCAAATGGAGGAACATGGTCTACACTTTCTGCAGGGGTTAAATTAACATCAATCACCTCTCAAATTGATGACTTAACAATTCAAACAGGTGGTTCAGGACCTCTTGGAATTGAGTATTTTTCAGGAACACACACCCTTTCTAATTCTTTGATAGAGCACACTTATTCTAGCGCAGATCAAACCTCGACAGGCATCCGTACACTTTGGTCAACCCTTACTATGAATGAGGCCACAGTATCTGGTTTTAACACAGGAGTTAATTGCGATAGCGGCTCTAATTTACTTGGTTCACATTTAACAACTAAAGTAGGTGGAGGAATTGGACTTGATAGCAATTGTGAATCAATGAATCTAATCCAATTAACGACTAAAGATTCTTCAATTGGAGTTAACATGCAAGCAGGAATATTCTCAGTAGACGCATGGGATGCCTACACACACTTTGATTCAGCATTGTATGTATTCAGTAATACTGAAAGTTATGTTCGTTCATTTGAAATTACAGATGTGAATGGCTGGACCGCAAGAAGCGATGACGGTGGAGAATTTTTCTATGGTTCAAATTCGGTTACATCTTCACAGTTTTTGGGGGCTACTGGGCACGAGTATACTGAAACAGAAATATTAGTAGTTGATCTTGCAGAAAACCCACAAAGTAATGTGAATACGACAGTTCACACTTTTACTGAATCTACATCTGCGTCGGGACTTGTAACTCTACCCTTAACTTCAGCAGGTTTACCTGTTACAGCAAGCAATGGAGAAATTGGAATTACTGTAGATTTGAGTAGTGATGACACAACACCTACTATTCATCTTCCAATATTACCAGAGTCAGGAGATTGGACAATCTTAACTGGATTAAATGTAGTCTTGACTGACTATGTTGGCTCGGTTCCAGAAAATATTACAATCCAGGATGATGCATCTCTCAAATTGGTTAGATCTACTTTAACTATGTCAGGTAATACAGCAAACTTGAATATTCTTGGCACAGGAAAATTAATTGGAAATGATGGGCATGTATCTGGGGGTTCTTTTTCATTAGATACTAACGAGCCACTAGAAGGTCAAGGAGATGGACTCCATATTTCAAGCCCCGTAACATACACTTATTCAGGTAGCCCTAGTTGGAGCAATGTACACCTTTCTGGAAATTTGAATGTTGGTACTAACTGTGAGTTAATACTTGGAATGGGCAGCGCAACTGGAAATGTTGTTGTCGGACAATTTTCATCAGTAAAAACCGTGTCACTTTTGACAGTTTATGTTGTCGATAAAGGAATTCCATTAAGTGGAGCTCAGATATCAGTGATTGGCTCTGACACAACCATAACCACCACTAGTTCAGGAATGGCAACATTTTCTTCAACGGGAATGAGTGCGGAACACAATTTCACGGACGGAAGTACAATTATTACATTCGAAGGAGAAAAAATGACTCATCTTTCAATCCCTTCATCTGGAATTACAGATCAAAAAGTATGGGATACAGATAATCCTGAAACAACCCTAACTTTTGTAGCATCAACTTTACCTGGAGGCCTCTTAACAGATTGGGTTATTTTAGATTCAGAGTGGAGCCCATATTACTTGTCAAATGATCTTACTATCTTAGAATCAGGAACTCTACAAATGGCCGATAACTCAAATCTTAAAGTCACATTGGACAAGAGTATTACTGTAGAAGGAGTATTTACAGTTGGAAAAGCAACAATCCAAGGAAGCGATTGGAGTGGAATTACTGTGAAAGACAAATCTACTGCATCATTTAGCTTAAATGGTGGACATATTATGAATGCTAGAACTACTCTCTCAGTTAGTGGACAAGGAGCAGTAACCATCACAGGCGCTCAGTTAACGAATTCCATTGATGGCATTATTTCGATTGCAGATGCAGGGGGCAATTCACCATCGGTCACAATTTCAGATTCAATCTTAAGAGATGGCGGACTTTACTGTATTTCAGTAAGCGATAACCTCGGAACAGATGTAGTAAATTTGTTACTTAGTAATGTTGAACTTTCTAACTGTGGGGATGACGGTATAAGATTGATGGGGGCATCAATAGATGCTACCGATATAACACTCACTAGAACAGCGAGTGGTTCAGGAAATAATAGAGGAATATATTCAATAGATGCTGCAGGATCTATTAATGGACTATATGCAAACGATCACGATGGCGATGGTGCAGTGCTACATATTATCGAACAGACATCCGAACTAACAATTGAAAATATAAACGCAAATAGTGGGGTAAATAATGCAGCCATATTAATCGAAGATAGTGTAAATTTTGCTCTATCTTCATCTAATTTAACTGGTCCGGCTATACATCTTATTAAGAGTTCAGGAGTTATATCAAATGTAAATATGATTGGTAGTGCAACTGATTCAGCAATAACAATTGAAAGAACAAAATCACAAGGCGAGGTGGCAATTTCAAACTCTCAAACATCAGGTTATGATATTGGATTAGATATAAGTGGAATTAACGGCAATACCCCTATACAATCAATTTCTAATATTTGGGGTGCAAAGACTTCAATTTCTTCAAATAATCTCGGATTTAATTCCGATGAAGATACATTTGGAGGTAATATATCTATTACATCTACTTTCAATTTAACTGCAAATATTGTTAATTCAGAACAAGCACCAGATGTAATGACAGCCACAGGATCCAGTAGAATAAACACTTGGACAACATATCATTTATCAGCGACACTAGGTGATATTAATCACACAGCAGAGTTCATTATTAGTGTGCCCATATTTGGTACGATGGAAGCATCAACATACATGGGTAGCGGAGAATCGGTGAGCCTCGAAGTACTGTGGAAATATACTGATTCTACTGGTTCATTCCACGCCAACTTAGCCACCTTAACTGCCCGTGAAACAGGAGCAATACCGTATTCTGGACAAATGGGATTAGGCGACACTTCGATGAAGGTAATTACTGTTTTATTATTAGAGAATACAGCACCTCTTACTGTGATTCAACAACCTACTGAACTGTCAGAATATCAAGAAGGAGATGATGTTAGGCTACAAGGCGGAGGTGCGGATATACACACTCCTGTAACACTTTCATGGACACTTAATGATATGCAGTCTGGAACAACAGTTGCGTATAGTGGAGCAGATGTCAATGTTTCAGGTTTAACAGTAGGTACATACTCTTTGACTCTAACATCAACAGATGCACACGGTATGTCTTCATCAATATCTCATATGTTTAGTGTTGTTTTAAGGGATAATGATAATGATTGGTCAACAACGTGTTCAGTAATTACAGGATGGGTTGATTCTGAACAAGGAAATTATTGTGGTCCTGATGTTGAAGATTTGGATGATGACAATGATGGAATAAAGGATGAACAGGATGATTTCCAATTTGATGAATGTGCTACTAAAGATACAGATGGAGATGGTAGCCCTGATTCAATAATTGAGGGCTGTGTGACAGAACTAACTGAGGATTTGGATGATGATGAAGATGGTATATTGGATAGTCAGGAAGGTTTGACTTCTGAATCAGAATCAGATACACTTCTTTCTCCAGGAAATATATTTTTGTTATTAGTATTAATCTTGATTGCAATTCTGGCAGTGAGAAGAATCACAGAATCTGGAATCATAGGTCCAGCATTAGGCGAATCTGAAGAAAAAGAAGAAACTAATTCACAAGATTTAGCTTCTGATAATTTAGACTCTATGTTGGAGTGATAGATTGGAGGATATCCATGACGGAACTTCCACAGCCAAACGCAGTTGCTTTGACAATAGTAATTATTGTTGCACTGATTGTGTTATATGATGTGTGGGCACTATACAGAAATCGTCACAGGGTACCTTTACTTGGCTATTTGACTAATGGAGGATATGCTTGGTCTAGTAGTGTTGCAGATGAATTAAGGAGAAACGGCCCTAACATCTTGACCATGCTTACCATGATTGGGTTACCATGGTTACTTGCGAATAAAAGTGGGACTAATGAAATTTATATTGTATTGTTTGATATACTTTTGTTTATACATTTAATTTCATTACTTATACCTAAAAGATATGCAATTACGCGTACTCATCTTTTTGCTGATGGGCATAGTTATTCATGGAATTATTTTAGGGAACTTAAGTGGAAAAAATCTCAACGTCTTATTTTGCAAAGAAAAGGGTGGTGGTTATTTGCACCTTTACCATTAGGGGGAACAGATCTTGATCTAAAAGAAGCGGCGAGTAGAATATATGCAGCTCAAGAAGGTAGAGATGCTTGGCATTCGTTGATAATTGAATTCAATGACGAAGAGTAAATCATAAAAATAGAGAGGGCTAAATACCCCCTCATGTTTAGCATTTTTATGGAGTGGACACGTAGTGGTGAAGATTTATTCGTGAGAATAGATCCAAATGAAGAGATACACGAATCTTTGCAAAATCTCGCCGATGAAATTGGTTTTAATGCTGCAGCAATTACTAGTGGGATTGGCCGAACAAGAGAAAATCAATATGGATATATGAATGAAGAAGGAGTTTATCAGAGGAGAGATCTTTCATCCCCATCAGAATTGGTTAGTTTATCTGGAAACATTGCTCGTAATCAACAAGGTGATGCATTTACACACATTCATTGTTGTTGGTCAGATGATGGTAACAATGTTCATGCAGGGCACATGTTTCAAGCAACCGTACATGTAGTTGCAGAAATACATATAAGAATACTTCCAAAAGCAATTATGACTCGATGCCCATTAGAAAAATTCGAATTATTAGGATTAGAATTCTCATAAAGCATAGGTCATAATTTGGTGATTATTAATGACAGATAAGGAGCGAATACAGAAACTCGCAGATACAATTAGATATCATCGAGAATTGTATTATAACCATTCAGCGCCAGAAATTTCTGATGTAGAATTTGACACTCTTTGGGATGAGTTAAAGTCAATAGACCCCGATAATATAATTCTTCATGAAGTTGGCCCAGAACCACTCCCAGGGACTGTAAAAGTTGAACATAGATTTCCGATGAGATCTTTAGATAAAGGCACTAGTGCAGAAGACATAATTCATTTTGTAATGCAAACAACTTCAAATGGAAATCGGTATATTGCTCAGCCAAAATTAGATGGCTCGGCATTATCATTGGAATATGTCTCTGGTAATCTCCACAGAGCGGCTACTAGAGGTAGTGGAGAACGAGGAGAAGATGTAACTTTGAATGCGAAGTTAATTGCAAACATCCCATCTCGCTTAAACATCCCTTTCGATTGTCATGTGCGAGGAGAGGTAGTTATGCCTCTATCAACCTTTGAAAAAAAATATAAAGAAATTTCACCAAACCCTCGAAATTTATGTTCAGGTGCTTTGAGACAAAAACATGGCGATGGGAAGGCCGAAGCATCAGATTTGGTATTTTGTGCCTATGATGTAAGGTTCCCCAACGAATCTCCACATGCAACAAATGATAGTGAATTATTATCTTGGCTACAGAAGGCAGGTATTGAACCAGCCCCTTGGGAAGTTTTTGATTCTAAAACCCCCCAAGAACAGATGATAGAACACACAAAAGTTTGGATCAATAAAAGGCCAGAATATCCATTTGAGATTGACGGTATTGTTTTCAAACTTGATAGTTTGGAACAAAGAGAATTGTTAGGAATGACAGCCCACCATCCAAGATGGGCATTGGCTTGGAAATTCCCTCCAGAAATTGCAGAGACTGTTTTGTTAGATGTAACGTGGCAAACTGGCAGAACCGGTACTATAACTCCAGTGGGGAAGGTTGCTCCACAAAAAGTAGGAGGAGTCACTGTAGAAAATGTAACTTTACATAATCCAGGTGAAGTAGAAAGGTTGGGTATTTCAATTGGAGATAGAGTAAGGTTAGTAAGAAGAGGAGATGTAATTCCAAAGATTGAAACAGTACTTGGTTCTGCTACAGAATCTAATTTATCTGGGAGGAAATATGCGGATGGAACCCCTTTTACCGGAAAATTACCACCCAAACAACCCATAATTTCACCAGATTCTTGCCCAGCATGCCAAGGAGAGGTAATTACGGAAGGAGCTTTTATTCGTTGCATTGATCTTAATTGTATTGCACGCCTTTCACGGAGTTTGATATATTGGTGCCGTACATTAGAAATGGATGGAGTTGGTGAAAAATTAATCGAACAACTAATCGAATCAGGATTAGTATCCAATATCTCTGATTTGTATAGACTTGAGAGCGAATCACTTTCCAAACTTGAACGTATGGCACAAAAATCAGCAGAAAATGTTTGTAGAGAAATAAATAAAACTAAAACACTTTCATTTTCCAAATTTTTACACGCATTGGGATTACCGGGCATTGGACCAGAGCTTGCGAATTTAATCGCCTTTGAATTCAAAACTATAGAGGACACACTCTCATTTGTAACAACAAATAATGATGAAATTAACAATGAACGTTTGATAGGAATTGAGGGAATTGGAGAAACAGTAGCGCTTCAATTTATCAAAGGTATGAATGAAAGGATGGATATAATTTGTTCTGTAATGGAGTATGTGACAATTACTGAAGAAACAAGCCCGACATCAACGGGTCATCTTGAAGGTAAGAAATTCTGTATAACCGGCACATTATCTCGGCCACGTAAAGAAATTGAAAATTTGATTAAAAGAGCAGGAGGGAAAATTGTTACAAGCGTATCAAAGAACCTTGATTTTTTAATTTCAGGAGAATCTTCTGGCTCTAAATTAGATAAGGCCGATAATTTTGGAGTCACGATATTATCTGAAAACAATCTAAATGACTTACTAGAAGAAAAATCAAACGCACCTAAAACATTGTTTGATTATTGAGTTAACCATACAGCATAGTATCAGTTGTATCACTAACATCAGTACTACCTGGTTGTAATCGAGATTCCATCATGGATTTAATTTGCTTTTCTATTCTTTCTGCTTCTTCAATAAGTGGCTCAGTATCTAATTTTATGTTTGGTAATAATTTATCCAACAATTCAATCAATTTTGCTGCCGCCCTTGCATCTGGATATCTGGGATCAGCCTCTACAAGAAGCGCCATGATATCCAAACCTCTTCTTCGACCTTCACCAAGTAGAACAGCATTCATACCACTTAATACTCCTTGTTCGAGGTGTGTAACTTCCATTTCATCTAATTTAGCTAACATCTTGTCAGTTGCACCAATTCCCAATACATCAACATCTGGAGTATCATCATATTCAATCATTGGTTCATCTTTTGTGGAATTTCCCTCTAAACCCTTTCTTGCAAAGGCATCGATCAAGATGCCCCCTTGGAAATCCATTTCCTTTGACCACTCTAACAGAGATTCAGCAATAGGGAGTGTTATCGTGTCGTGAACTTTCATTTCGGAAACAATTAAAATTATCTTATCACATATATCAGAGTTAACAGGCTTTCCCGAATATATACGAATAGGAGGTAGCGGCTTACCATCTTGGACCATACATACAGGAGGTAACCTTTCATCTCTAACCCCTCCAACGAAAGTTAAATCCATGTGTTCAATAAGGTAATGTGCTACGATAGATGAAACCATACTAACGCTTGGAAAACAAGATAATACAAGTGAACCAGTTGCATCCGCTCGTTCACTAATCTTCACTACAGGGTCAGGTGTCATGTGCATACACGGTACACGACTGCAAATAATGATTCGCAATTATCAATACTTAGGAAACACCGCTTTCTTGATGATGTAAAACTTCTTCACCCACACGAGGGAGAGAAATGAACAAGGCCAATACAACTTCTAATTCGCGCCCTCATGCTCTTTCACCATCGTCATGGAATAGGTATGAAACATGTGCACGCCAGTATTGGCTTTCACGGCAAAGACTTCCTAGGAAAACGGGGATGGCGGCTGTATTAGGTACTGCAGTTCATGAATCAATTGAAGATTTAATTGGCATGGATCTTTCTGAAAGAAACCCCTCCGAATCAGGCTGGTTACCACGTGAAGCAGATGTTTTTCTACGTAATAGATGGGAGAAAGAAAAGAAAATATTTTTCAAAACCCCACGCAGACCAAATTGGAAAGAAGAAAATTATGAAAATGCCAAAATTCAACAAAAAGGCGCCATAAATATTTTCCTTTCAAAAGCGGGAATTCCAGATTTATCACACAATTCCATAACTGTTGCATTATGGAAGCGAATTCAAGGATTAGTTCTGGCTTGTGAAGGCGAGTTAAAATCAAAAGATGGGAAATTAATGGGTAGACTAGATTTATTATTAGCCAAGGTAGATGAAAATGGAAAGATTTGTGGCTGGGTAGTTGCTGATCTAAAAACAGGACGCGCACCAGATAAAGAATTGAAACCTACAGTTAGGAGACAACTACTACTTTATCGAGATTTGTTGCTAGAAAACAATCCAAATCATCCTCCTGTATCTACTGAGGGATGGTATACTAGTAACGCCACAGTGTATACAGCTAAAGGAGAATCAGTTTTACCACAAGCATATGCAGCATGGGAAGCCACAAAACCTTCTTCAACACCCCTTCCACCTACAACAAGCGAAGATTCTTGCGGCGGATTTTGTGATTACAAGGCATGGTGCCCTCATTGGTGGGTGTGGAGAAAAGCAAACGGCAGTCTCTACAAGTCTACGTTTTCAGATGCAGTTGTATTGTTGGAAAGAGTAGAACTCGATAATGGAGTTGCACTGTTGGAATTGTGTGAACCTGCAGATTCACAAGGAAGAGTCATCCCTACTGGTAGAAAAGCGGGTGCAATATTTGAAGGACTTGCTTTGGAAAATGTAAGAAAATTAGTCGAGGAGGGTTGGCAAGGGGCAGTATTCATCGGCTCTGTAAAAACAGATAGAGATGTTTGGAGAGTAGGTGAATGGTGTGATGTACTACCCTGGCAACCAATTCCAGATGAAATCACTTGAGTTGGTCTTTCAATATTTTTCGAATACTTTCAGAGAGGTTAGATGCTGGAGATTGAAGCCAATATATGTAATTCTTGTCAATATCCCAAATTTGTTGCAATGTAAGTCCCCTATGCCTACCAAACGCAATAATAATGTCTCCTTCATTCATTCTTAATCTACCTTCAGAGTCCAAAGGTTCTAGGTCGCTAAGATCCCGCCCTAAGTCGGACTTTTCCTCATCATTTTTGCTTGATTTTAACCAAAGCACCAATTCATCCAAAGGTTTTCTAAAATGAGCAGGGAACTCATTACTGATTTTCCATAAGAGCAACAAACACGCAGCAGCATCTGCACCTGCTGTGTGAGCATTATCTAGTTCTACGCCATATCTTTTACAAAGAACCCCAAGTTTGTGTGAACGAGGTAATTTTAATTTTCTTGCTAATGATAACGTATCTATTATTGCAAGTGGTTTCGGACACTTTCTACCAATTCTTAAACATTCCATTTCAAGCATTTTCCAATCAAACGAATTTACATTGTGTCCCACTATTATTGAATTTTTAATTAAATCACTAATTTCTTCATAATATTCTGCAAATGTTGGACTATTACACACATCTTTGTCATATATTCCATGTACATCTGATGACCCACTAGGTATTTTTCTTTGGGGGTGAACCAATTTTTCTACATATACAGCATCGCCATTTTCATCAGAGCCCACTAGTCCAAATTGCACAATTCGATCTTGTTTTGTCGAAATACCAGTGGTTTCTAAATCGAATCCGAGCACTCTAAATCCTTCAAACATATATTTGGCCTTGGTTCTCCTTCATGCCGATGCTCCATAAGGTTACACTATTTTAGAGAAAGTGCTTTGTCTATACACCTATTACGCTAGTTTGAGCGAGATGGGCTTAGTAGATTGGTTTCGGGGCCTTTGGAAGTTAGAAGAGGTGGATACAGAACCCACTTTTCAAGAAGAAGAGGCCAAGGCAGTGGCAGAGATAGAAGAACAATATGGTAAATTAGTTGATAATGAATTAACATCCGCCTTTGATACACTTCAAGAAGATGAAGAAGTATTGAGCGACATGGAGGCAGAACCAGCTCCAGACTATGATGTAGGAGAAACATCTGTTGACGACTTATTGTCTGAAGAGTCAACATCACTTTCTTATTATCACACAAATACGGTTGAAGCAAAAATTGAAGGTTCAGATACACACTTGAAAGGAGTTGCAATATTAGGCGATATTCCCACTGTAGTAGATGAGCCAAATCCTTCATCTGGTTCATCTTCAGTAAATTTAGAAAAAATGAAAAAAGCAGAACTTGTAAAGTTGGCAAAGGATAGGGGTTTAGCAACATCAGGAACAAAAGTGGACATTATTGCTAGATTGAAAGAGTAAGAAGCGAAACTCAAATTTTACTGTACAATAAACAGTTTTCCATATTCATTTAGTGCTAGCGTTCAAAAAGGTAACATAGTAGCGTTCAGTTGTGCCAAGAAGTAAGTTGCTGGGATATAGTTTACCTTTTCTACTAATACTGCCAATTTTCATGGCGGGGTGTACAGGCCTTACATCTGCTCCAAAACCTCATGCAGTACTTACTGTTACTAGAGATGAAGTAAATCTCGGAGACCCGATTACTTTACATGGAGATGAATCTCAAGAAAATGCGGGAGTATTTACTGAGTGGAGATGGGATTTTGGAGATGGAAATTACTCAACAACCACATCTGGATTTACGAGTTACCATTATTCCAAACCTGGAAATTATGTAGTTACTATGACAGTTGAGAATACTGAAGGAGGTACTGACTCAGCAACAGTCATGATTTTCGTAAATGGTCCACCTACAATTTCACTTACAATGCCGACTTCAATCAAGGTTGGAGATGACGCAGTATTAGATGCATCAGAATCTACAGATGTAGAATCTGGAGTTTTAACTTGGGGGTGGGAGTTTTTCATTGATAATATCAAGGATGGAGATGCGGTTATTACGTATAATGATGATAAATCAATCGCTACACTTTCTACAATATCTAGTGGTACAATTAATGGAACATTAACATTGACAGATGATAGAGGTTCAAGCATTACAAAAAATTTCGCACTTAATATTTTAACTAGGAATTGGCAATTAACATGGCAACTTAGAACAAGTAATCCGATTGAATTTTCAGGACAATTATCTCCAGGTGAAGAATGGAATAATACTAATATTCCAGGCGAAGGAGGAATCATACATTCTGTGAATGCAACTTTGACACTTAATCAAGAAGATGGAAACCCACTGGGTGATGAAAATTTTACATTAGAGCTTTACGTACCAATTGGAAGTTGGTCAGCAGATTCTAAAGCTACCCGCCCACTTACAGATCTTGGACTCGAAGCAAAAGCATACATAGCGCGCTCAGAAATGAACACGGTTTCAACAACACCTGTAGAAATGTCAGCAGATACAACACAAGATATACTTGATACACTATTGCCTGAAAGCTCATTTGGTTACGGGAATTGGAAATGGAAAGTAATTTATGATTCACAAACTGATGATTGGCTTATTGATACTCCCCTTTCTTCATTTTATGACAATCAATGGTCATTGGAAATAACATTTGAGATATATTATCCCGTATTAGTAGAATTAAATTGATCATTCAAATGAAATCGGAAGATTAGTAATCCAACTTGGCTTTGCTAATGTTTTTCCTTTACCTGTAGCTTCGATAGGGTGTTTATGCGTCAAAACACCATGCATACCGCGTACTTGGAATTTAACTTTCAAATCTGCAGAGCGATCTCTTTCAGCTACTTCCATTAAATCCTCAGGAATATCATATGAATCCCAGTCTTCACCATTACTAATATTTCTAACTGATATTTTACTTTCTTTGATTACAAGACTAGGCCTAAAGTCAAAATCTTGATAATCTTTCATCCAAACTTCGGCATCTATAATCATTTTTCCTTTGTTCTGAAGTTTACTAATTGTCAGTGATTCTACCATCTCGCTCATCTATCCCAGTGATTACTATTTGAAGGGCTTTTCCTTCATCAAACCGACAGGTTATGCGTGAAGTACTCTTGGGATGTGCAATGGGGAGTGCTATAGGTGCGTATTTTGACCTTGATGGTACGATCATCACTTGTTCTAGTGAAGGAGAATTAGCGAAGAGGGTTTACAATTCAAAATCAATACTAAAAAAACCAATTTTATTGGGAAGGTGGGCCCTTTCCTCAACCTACCGTCTACTGACTGGATATTCATTTTATGATGCAGTAAGAAACCGCCAATATTTGGCAGGAACCCCTTGGTCTTTAATTGAAGAATTGTCAAATGAAATAGCGTCCTCACATCTAACAAAACATATTTCAAAAGAAGCCCTAGATAAAATCGAGTGGCATAAATCGCAAGGTCATCGATTAGTATTAGTCACTGCTACATTGTGGCCACTTGCTAAACCAATTGCTGACAAACTAGGCTTTGACGACTTTTTTGCATCTGATATACCGCTTACTAAGGAAGGAATAGTCAAAGGTACCGAAAAAGGGAAACAAATACCCCGCCGTAAGGGGAAAATTGAGGTTGTAGAAAAAGATGCAAAAGATCACGATATAAATCTTACAAACTCATGGGGATATGGTAATTCAAAAGCAGATATACATTTTATGAAATTGTGTGGTAATCCCATTGCAATTAACCCAACTAAACCCATGTACAAATTTTCCAAAAAGCATGATTGGGATATAAAGTACTGGAAAGTAGAATGAGAGTGACACCCGTTGGGATTAAATTTGAGTGTTACTCGCGACAACTAGGACCCATAGTGTAGCCTGGATATCACATGAGCTTGCGGAGCTTGTAACCCGTGT